>CALKYI010000326.1 GCA_938003665.1 uncultured Flavobacteriales bacterium | reverse complement strand
ACATTCCATGTTCCATCCGCAGAGAGCGCCGCCTCAAAGAAGTCCTCTTGGCCTGTCATCCTTGCATCCCCGCCCAACTGACGCGTAAAAATCATGCGATCCCCTGAGGCAAATAGCGCAGGGTAATACTCGGGTGCGCCACTGTTGATGTCACCCAGCAGAGGCGACAGTTCCAAGTCAACGGGGTGGTTCACCGCCTCAAATGCGAACCGAACGCTCGCATCAAGCAACGTGTCTGAGCACATTACCTCTTGAACCAGTGCATTGGCCTCCGTGTATTCACCTGCATTGAAATGCAGCTTCACCAACCGGTCCCGCCACTTTCGCATCCAATCCGGATTGAGCGAAACCGCCTTCGCTAGTGCCTGTGCCGCTCCACTCCAATCCTTCTGCCCTTCAAGCAATTGGCTTTGCAACATCCAAGCATCGGGATAATCTGGGTAGATGACCAACGCCTCTGCAACGGATTCGGAGGCCCCTTGTACTTCGCGTTTCATGTATTGATCTACCGCATGATCCAGTCGTTTCTGCGCCTTCTTTGGAACTTTTCCCTGTCCGAGCGCAACGCATCCAAATCCCACGAGTGCGCACATTAAAATCCCCAATCGGACAAACATTTTCCTCCAAGGAAGGAATGGAGGACTCAGGGGATCAAGTTGGTTGTGCATGTGTCGAAAATACGCTTCCTTGCATCAAACCAAACGCCATGCCGAAAGCCACGATTCACATCGGTTTGTTATCGGACACCCACAGCCACTGGGACGACCGCATGACGCATCACCTTTCCGATTGCGATGAAATATGGCACGCCGGTGATTTGGGTTCATTGAAAATTCTCGACGAAATGCACCGGATTGCCCCCACAATCCGTGTGGTATTCGGCAACATAGACGATCATATCATACGAGCAGAAACGTCCGAATTCCTCCACTGGGAAATTCAAGGCCTTCGCTTTAGCATGGCCCACATCGGAGGAAGACCAGGCCGGTATGCAAAGGGGATTCGGCAACTACTGGATGCACATCGTCCAAACTTTTTCATTTGCGGGCACAGTCATTTGCTGAAGATTCAAAGTGACCCCAGTTTCGGTGGTCTTTACCTCAATCCGGGAGCAGCGGGTGTGCACGGATTTCATCGAAAACGCACCATGATCAAGTTCGACATGACTGCCGGAAGCATGACGAATGTTCGCGTGGTCGAACTGGGGGATCGGGTGCGAAAGCGCTCGAACCAAGAATAATTGCGTATACTTGTAACGTACTACTCGAGGAGCAGGCAACGTGGCCGTGGTTTTGACACGGTATTTTTTCCCTTATTCACTTTCTGACACCACTTTCCAATCTGGAAGCAGGAACCGCTCAACGTTTAGATACACCTAACAAGATTACACACCTATCCGAACTGGATGTACGATATCATCGAACTGAACGCGAAAAAAGTTCCTGAATTGAAGGAAATCGCGAAAAAACTAGGAGTTGCCCGCGCGGAAAAACTCAAAAAACAGGACCTCGTTTACAGCATATTGGACGAGCAAGCATTGCAGCCTTCTGCTACCAAAAAGGCCGCACCAAAGGCAAAAAAAGAAGGAGACGCGGCAAAGCCTCAGCGCACAACCCGCCGGAAAAAATCCGAAGGGACAGAG
>CALKYI010000325.1 GCA_938003665.1 uncultured Flavobacteriales bacterium | reverse complement strand
GAGGACGATGATGACGTGTTTCATACGCGGGGCCTCCACTGCGTTGTTCAGGCGTTGCGCTTGATCGGCCATTGCATGCAAGCGCTCCAAAAATTCCGCTTGGTTTGCATCGCCTTGTGCGGGACCTCCCTGTGGGCTCCAATCAACCAGTTGAGCGAAGGGCACCAGCTCCCGTTCCCTGCGTTTCTTCACGACAGCCAAAAGCATGGCGAACCCATCGGTCTCGGCCACATACCTCACTTGCCTCGTCCCCAGCGGTTTGAAGGCATGTACCAACTTCCAGTCCACCAACGATTGCAGCATGGTGTGGGCATTGCCACGGCTTAATTGCAATGCGTTCATGGCATCATCCGTGCTCACGGGTTGGGGCTGGGTCATGAGCCAACCGTGCACCAACAGCATGGATTTAGGAACCCCCCAATGCGCACCCACTTCTACCCAACGGGCGGAAAACTCCTTTTCCCATTGGATTTCAGAGAAATCATCTTCGTTTTTTGACAAACTTTCAATTTTCCGTGAAAGTACGGAATCTTTTGGGATGAACCTCATCCGGCACCGCTTCTCGTTCACCCAGTAGCGCCTCCACGGTCCACCGAACAACGGTCTGACCGATTGACACCCCCCGTGTGCCCCATCCCACACAGGCATGGTAATGCGGTTGCTTATTGGAAATAACCCCCAAAATGGGACGGCGATCAAAGCAAGTCGGACGCAATCCCGCACGATGCTCGAGCACCTCCATGGTTCCTTCTCCGGTCCGGGCCTTTGCAGCGCCCTGCACCAAATGAGCGGGCGTCTCCTTCAGACATACCGGCGTGTGAACGTCCCAGCGGTAGGTTGAACCCACGCGGTACGTTCCGTCTCCCAAGGGCAACGCCCAGGTCACATTGTTCACGATGCGGTCGCCCCAGTCTTGGTCCGGCTTCACCCGTAGCACTTCGCCGTGGTTGCGTCTCAGCTCAAGCCCAAATTCCGCCAGGTCCTCCACTGCTCCCGTGCCTCTGCAATCCACAACCGCATCAAATCCATCCGGACAACCATCGGACATCCGCCAAGAACGCTGTTCCCACCGACCCATCGATTGCCACTTTGCCCGGCTCGCCGAGGTCATGGCGACCACGTTGACCCAGCCCGCATCCGGCACCAAACCCGCTCCGTACGGGGCCGAAATACTCGGGTGCAACTGATCCGCATCATAGGGCTCAATGAACGGCGATACGCCGTGTCCACCTGCTGCCCGATCCGTCCAGCGCTCAGCGTATTCTTCGTTCGGGAAGATTCGGACAATCGGAACGTCGCGCCACAGGGTTTCCCCCAGCTGTTCACCGATCCACTCGTAACGGGCGCGCGCCGCATCCTGCTGCGCTCGGGCATCCCATTGCGGCAAAATGCGTTTGAATGAAACGGGATTGAACATGCCAGCTGCTACATCTGAAGCAGCCGGACTTCCATCGCTCCACACCGAAAACCAGCAATCCCGCCGGTGCAATTCCCAAGCGACCAGGCAACCGGCCAATCCGTCACCTACAATCAGTACCCGGGGTGCGTGGGTGGTCATCCGTTTCCTTCCAACACACCGAGTTCGTCCCCAACTTTTCGGAACGCCTCGATGGCTCGGTCCAGGTGATCGCGTGTGTGGGCCGCGGACAGTTGAACGCGAATGCGCGCCTCCCCCTTCGGCACCACAGGGTAAAAGAACCCGATGACGTAGATGCCCTCTTCCAACAAGCGATTGGCCATGTCCTGGGACAGTTTTGCATCCCCTAACATGACTGGAACAATGGCCGACTCACCGTCTTTGATGGGCAGCCCCACTCGGCGCATCCCGGCCTTGAAGTAGGCCGTATTCTCCTCCAATCGATCCCGCAATTCAGTGGACTCGTCGAGCATCTTGAACACCTCCAATGATGCACCCACGATGCTAGGAGCCAAGCTGTTCGAGAACAAATATGGACGTGAGCGTTGGCGCAACATTTCAATGATTTCCTTCTTGCCGGTCGTGAATCCGCCCATGGCACCGCCCATGGCCTTGCCCAGCGTCCCCGTGATGATGTCCACGCGGCCCAAGGCCCCACGCAATTCAATGCTGCCGCGCCCGGTCTCTCCAATGAACCCCGTCGCGTGGCATTCATCCACCATCACCAAGGCATCGTACTGATCCGCCAGGTCGCAGATCTTATCGATTTGAGCGACGT
>CALKYI010000324.1 GCA_938003665.1 uncultured Flavobacteriales bacterium | reverse complement strand
GTGCAGCACAGGTTGCACACGGGATGTTGGAAAGTGATGCCTATGATGAAGAAGGTTCTGGTGTGTGGCGCGGAGGCGCGCAATTTGTTGGGCTGAAAATGCGTGATGGGGGAACTCCGGTTTATCCGGAACCATTGGATACGATGCGGACATTAATTGGCACCAATGACCTTGGGATGTCGCTGCGGCCAGAGTATGGAAGCTACCAGAATGGTAATTGGTATGTCCATAACGTAGCTGTTTGGTTTACGGGGACGGAATCGAATGACGGGCATTGGATACGTTGGTTCGAGAACTATGACGTTGCAGTAGTAGGAACTACGAGCAGGCGAAGGGCCATCATGAGAGGAGCATTCTGGCCAGATCACCCCGAAGTATCAGGCAAAATCCGATGCGTAGCCAACCACAGTGACATGGCAGAGGTTGACGCTGAAAATGCCGAATACTCCATTCAGACGCTGCAGCCGTGTACCGATCCGGAGGCATGCAATTATGTGGATCTAACTGAGCCAAGTACGACCTTGACCACGCCACGCTGGTGGATCGGCGCTATTGATTACGAGGGGTTATTGGATTCCGTTGACCAAGATGCGGCATTGTTGCAAGGGCATGGATTGTACAATGGAGCAGAGGTCTTTGCGCAGAATCAAGACGCTGCCGTCATTAACGCCAATCGCGTGGATTCGTTGACGCAATTCATTTTCAGCTTGGACGAGAACAACTGGGGCGTGTCCAACATTCACTTAGCCTTCCCGATGACCGATCAAGGGGCGACTATTTCAACGGTTGAAGGAGCGGACGCAGTCGACGAGGAACTAACTTATTGGGGGATTCCAAATGGGGTGCCGGATACCTATGCCGAGTCGTATTTCCGATTTACCAAGGTGGCAGACGGGACGAGTTGGGATACGTTGGTGTCGGTTCACAGCGAGCCATTTTACTTCCGCAATGATTTGTATATCAACACCGATAGCCTAGTCTGGGACCTGGATGTGGCGACGTTGCAAGCCAACCTACCTATCGAAGCAGGGGATGAGGTGCGCATCCAGGCATGCCATTTTTGGGCAACGCCCGGGAGAAGGGTGCTTGCCATTGACTCAGACCTTGACTACACGGTGTTCCTCTGTGCTGAACCGACCGCGGTGGCGTTGGAACCGCTGCAGCAAGAGTTGAATTCGCAAGACATACTCGAGGTAAGCGCACAGTGGAATAAACCCATCGGTGGTGTGACACGGGTACAACGTCGAATCAACTCCAATGAGGAATCGGATTGGATTACTATTGCTAATTTGACCAACATTGATCCGTCCACGTACATCGATTCCACCCTCGGCATTGATAGCCTTTTGTGTAAGCGCTTGGAATACCGACTGGAGTTGGAGTTATGTGGATCCACGACCTACAGCGATGTTGAGGAAATTCACATCGAAGGTGATATTCCAGATCCTTGGGCGGCGATGCGTTTGGCAAATGCTTCTCTTGAGACGTACAAAGGTTTCAACAAGGACTACGTGGAAGTCGATTGGTCAGCGGTGGAGGCTTCACCGGAATACGGCATCGACGGCTACCGTCTAGAACGTCGTATTCAATACTTCAGAAGACCTGACTTACGAAGATTATGAAATCAATGCCGGTGTTCTCTATGAATACCGTGTAGTAAGCATCGTCAATTGCAACGCAGGACTGGGAGTCAATATTGAGTTCAAAAGTCCGCATGGCATTGGTTTCCGAACGGCTGTGGCGAGCGTGAATGGCCAGGTGACCTATGGTGTAGGCTCACCTGTACCGGATGTTGCGCTCACCGTTACAAAAACAACGGGAGCAGATCCTCGTCTGGCGCTGCAGTTGCCAGATTCGGCGTTCCTGCGGTTGCATGCAGTGAGCTTGGCGGATACGCTCAAGTCCGGTTTTGTGCAATCCCAATGGATGAAGCCGCTGGGTGCGTTTGGCTTAGATCCGCTGCCCATCGTGTCGTATTGGTCGCACGATGCCGAAGGCGAAATTCGCGAGGAATTGAGCATTCGGGCTCACCAAGAGACCAGTCAGTCAACTCCACAGCTTAGCCTCTACCGCTTGGGGAACAAGCTGGCCGACATCAATTCGGCATTTGTGTCCAACGATTACACGTTCGTGTCGATCGGATTCCAAATCACTCCCGGTGTGCCGACCGATGATAAGCTCGTTCTTCGAACAATTTCCAATCAGAGCGTTTCGGATACGGTGACATTGGGTCCCATCTTCAATTTCAGTTTGCAAGAAGTTTTCTCCAACCTGGAATACGTTGAATGGGGAGCTGGCCAAGGACTGGTAGCCGGTTGCATTCAAGAAGAGGCCTCCAATTATAACATCTTGGCGACACTCTCTTCCAGTTGTTCGTTTGCTAATCAAGTTGGGTGCACCGACCCGTGGGCGAACAACTACGATGCCAATGCCGTGGTCGATAATGGAACGTGTGCCTATGACAATCAGTTGGCGCATCCCATGCGATTGGTGTGGTACAGTGATACCTCTCCGGATGAATACCCGGTTATTGTATACAATCCGCCAAGCGGCCCAGCGGTGGACGTTTGGAGCGGGGAAGCAAGCGATCCGGTTATTGGCACAGAGGCTGAAGACGAGGTGGCTTCGTACCGTTTTGCACTGACATCAGGGAGCTATGAGGTGCAGGTGAGACGAGGGAATTCCCTCGTTCCGGTGTCCGATTTCCAAGGCTCATTCAGCTTGCATACCGAGCACGGAACGACATTGATTGCGCAGACGAACTACGTTCCGTTTGAGACCTTATCGGCTCCTCCATATAACTATTCCGTCAACCCCTATGCAATTGATTTGGAGGTCATCTCATGGACGTCAATTGCGCCTGAGGATCAGGTTCCTGGAAGCCTCATTGCCTTCGATGCCGCTGCACCGCCAATCGTAGATGCGTCAGCGTCTAATTCTTGGTATTTTGATGGCAGTACGGCTGCCGTACTCGAGGATGATACGCTCAGTGCAATTGATGACTCATTGTCATTCTCTTTCTGGTTCCAACCTGAACCCGCCTGTTTATTGGATAATGACACGTCCTACGAACTCTTTGGATTGGGCGACAGCTCAGGGACTTCCATGGACTACAATGTGAATGTCTTCGTCAGAAACAGACAGCTCGTCGCTTCCTTCGATGGAACGGAAGCAACAGCCTTGCATGGGCCGCTGACGGGCATCGAAGCCAATGTGGATGACCTCTTACCTTATGTCTGGTACCACGTTATAGTCCGTGCTTCGGCCGAATTAGGAACCATTGATATGCGGCCTGCGTATTACGATGAAACGTCGCTTACGCCGTGGAGTGCAGGCTTCAGCGCTGAAGCAGAATTGAGTTGGAGCCCGAGTTGGCTGAATCCAAGCATCGTTTTGGGATCAAAAGAGGCTCAGGGGGCGTCAAGCTTCTCAGGTTTGATCCATCGCTTCGCAGTCTGGGATGCAGTCGTCGACGAAAATGCGATCGAAGCGAGCTTCTCGGGAGCAGCAGCGGACCACGCCAATCCGATTTGGGTCACTTCAGCAACAGAATCGAATTTGGTCATCAACCGCATGGACCCTGGGGTGCAGAACGTGCAAGGTGGTGCGATCGGAAACATCGCAACGCCAATCAGTGGAATTCTGAGATCGGTCAATCGCACGCCGAAGGGATTGAGTATCTATGGCTGCAATCGATTGTATGGCGAACAGTACATGAGCACATTGGATTTCAATCCGTTTGCCAATGTGTTTACCGAATGCGATTTGGCTTCTGCGAACATCGAGGCTGCAGCTGCCGGCCGAACGACGACCCCGGTATCACTGGATGAGGTCCGATTTTGGGCAGAGGAGTTCCAGTCGGTCGAGCAAGAAACCCTCTTGGGTGACAGCATTGCGATTGATGCATACAATCGTTACATCAGCTATGATAGCGACGGCCTTTTGAACTATTTGGAATTTGATGAGGGGGTAGGGAACCGTACCTACGACCGTGCGAAGGATGTCTTGAGCGGAGCATGGAAAAAGAACCATGCCATCGTATACGATGCGACGAATGGTTTGGCGCCTGTGGTCGCGGACCCTGCAGCATCATTGTTCAACGCAAACGAGCCGCACCAGCTGCAGAACGTGAACTTCACCTCCTTGGCAGGTCAGTATACGGTTTCGAATATCAAGTACACCGGAAGCGGGAACGTCTTCCGCATCAATCCAAGCAAGGAATTGCACTTGTTTTCTCCGACCCAACTTTATTTCAACCTGGGTGATCAGCAGCAAAATCAGAGCAACGTCAACTTCACAGACCTGTCTAGTTTCGAGCAGAGAATCCAGGTTTTCTACCAAGAACTTGAAGAAACAGCGTACGATCCTCACGCCTACGGCGAGAACCTCGGGACCCACCAGGATTACCTCATTGGTGGACCCGAGATGCTACCTGTGTTTGATCCGGAAAAATCTTACTGTCCTGCGCGTGGTGTGGCGCTGTCAATTGATGGCGTTCCGGTGTTGGATGTGAATAGTGCACCTGTAATGACAGATTCAGCAGGATATGCCACCATTAGCGTTCCGATCGGGACCCATACTATTTCGGTTTCAAAAGAGGGCCACACATTCGCTTCCGACGGTGCCCAGGTCATCACAATTGTAACAGATCAAACCGCTCCCGGGCAGGAGCTGACTTTCTGGTATGTAACGACCCAGAAGGCTGCGGGTCTGGTCATTGGCGGTGATG
>CALKYI010000323.1 GCA_938003665.1 uncultured Flavobacteriales bacterium | reverse complement strand
GTGCCTTCGGGCGTGCTGGTTCGAGTCCAGTTCCGGGTACTGAAAAAGCTTTGGCACGGCCAAGGCTTTTTTTGCGCTGTTCACGCAAGCCCAACCCCCACGTGCGGATTCCGATGCGCAACTGAACCGATTCCCCTCCACCGGAGTGTATCTTTGATACGTGGTTACAAACAACCCCATTGGCACACCGCACGACACCTCCATCACCGGAGTAGAAAGACCTTTTCTCATTAGTGGTCCCTGCAGTGCTGAATCGGAACAACAAGTGTTGGACACCGCACGAGCGTTGCAGCATACCGGTATTCATTTGTTTCGAGCTGGGGTTTGGAAGCCGCGCACACGGCCGGATGCATTTGAAGGACGCGGGGAACCTGCCTTGGATTGGTTGGTCACCGCACGGCAAGAGACCGGCATCCCGGTAGCCACTGAAGTGGCCAACACCCAACACGTAGAAGCTTGTTTGAATGCTGGAATTGACGTGTTGTGGATCGGAGCCCGCACTACGGTGAGTCCATTCGCCGTCCAAGAAATCGCTACCGCACTCCAAGGAACCAACGTTCCCGTTTTCGTCAAGAACCCCATGCATGCTGACCTTCCGTTGTGGATGGGCGCCATTGAACGAGTGCAAAAAGCGACGGATGCGCCCGTTTGGGCCATTCACCGGGGATTCAGCCGCTACGGCCAGCAGGAATACCGCAATGCACCCATGTGGGAAATCGCCATCGCCTTACAAATGGCCATGCCCGAATTGAAAATCATTTGCGATCCCAGCCACATTGCCGGTAAGCGGGAACTCCTCGAACGCGTTGCGCAAAAAGCCATGGACTTGGGCATGCACGGTCTGATGATGGAAAGCCACTGCCAGCCAGAGGCCGCAATGAGCGATGCCGACCAGCAAGTCACCCCTGCACAGTTCGAAGCGTTGATCCAAGGATTGACCATCCGCGACGCGCACACCGGTCCTTCCGATCCGGCCAATCTCGACGCCCTGCGCTTGCAAATGGACTCGATTGACGAACAGGTCATTGAATTGCTCCAAGCGCGCATGAACTTGGCACGCGAAATCGGTCAGTACAAAAAGAACCACGGCATGACCATCCTGCAGATGCAGCGTTGGAAGGAAGTATTCAAAACCCGTGGCGCCTGGGCAGAAGCTGCAGGCCTGGGCCCAGAGTTCATTGAAACCTACCTCGAACAGGTCCACAAAGAGAGCATCCGCGTACAAAACGAAGAGATGTCTAAAAAAAATACGAGAAATAAAATACTGTAAATCAGTGTTTTAACTCGTATTCTCCATTTTTTTTCAGAAAAGTGTAACCAAAAAAGAGCTGCCCCCGTAATAGCAGTTAGGTTTTGGTTTTGCCACGCTCGAATAGAGCGTAAATGAATCAGGCGATTTGGTGAGAAGGGGTCCCTCAACGGAGGGGCCCCTTTGATTTTTTAAGCCCACCGGGCTTCACCTGTTTCGCGTGAACATGTGCAGCCAGATCGAACGGCTCAAACGCATGAGCACAGGCATCAAGACCACCAACAGCACAATGCCTGTGGTCAAGAAAAAAGGCACGTCGTCGAAGAACGAGAACGCCATCCATCCCCACCAGTCGAAACACGTGAGCGCCACAAACAACGCGATCCACAGCGCGACCGTCAATGCATACGACACGTAGGCGGCACCAAAGTAAAAACCCGGTTCGCGCGCAAAATCCTCCCCACAAACTGGGCATTCCGCAGGCATTTCGCTCACGCGTTTGAGGTCATAGGCATGGGAATTGAATAGCCGACCCTCGTAACATTTCGGGCAACGGTTGCTGAGCAGTGCTCCCAAACGGGTTTTTTTCGGAGGCATCAGCTGGGCGGATTAGCTGAAGTCTTGCATGGTGACGAGGCGATGGTACAGGCCCTCCTGTGCCATCAATTCGTCGTGACTGCCGGTTTCCACAATGCTGCCTTGATCGAGCACAATGATTTTATCGGCGTGGCGAACGGTACTCAATCGGTGGGCTACGACCAGACTCGTCCTACCTTGCATCAAGCGGCCGATGGCCTCCTGGACCTTTTGCTCTGAAGCCGTGTCCAGTGCCGAAGTGGCCTCATCCAACAACAACACCGGCGGGTCCTTGTACAGGGCACGAGCAATGCTCAAGCGTTGGCGTTGACCGCCGCTCAGCTTACCGCCTCCATCTCCCACATTCGCCTCCCATTGGCCTTCCATGGCCTCGATGAATCCCCGGGCATTGGCCGCTTCGGCAGCCGCCTCCAACCGCTGCTGCTCCACCTTCCCTCCGGCCAACGAATTCAAGTCAATGTTCTGCGCAACAGAAGCATTGAAAATGCGTGACTCCTGGGTAACCAAGCCCATTTGTGCTCGGAAACCGGACACCTCAAATGCGCTGATATCGGCACCATCCCAAGCGATTCGCCCGTGTTGGATGTCATAAAAACGCGCCAGCAAGTGCATCAGGGTTGTCTTGCCTGAACCACTCGGACCAACCAGCGCAACCGTCTCGCCCTTTTTGACCTCGAACGACACATCCTTCAACACTGCATCGGCACCATAAGCAAACGTGATGTTTTCGAAACGAATCTCCGACTCCAGCGGCTGGGCCTCGGCCGTTCCTGCGTTGACCTCTTCCGCGGCTTCCAGTATTTCGTCCAATCGATCCAACGAAGCCGCTCCTTTTTGGATGCGAAACCACCCATCGCTGATGGAGCGGGCCGGCGGAATGATCTGCGAGAACACCACCAAATACCCGATGAACCAATCACCGGTCAATCCGCCTTCTCCACTCAACACAAGCTTGCCTCCAAACCAAAGCAAGACCGCCATCACCGTCAATGACACCGTTTCCGAGACCGGAGAAGAGAGGTATTCGCGCTTGTACAACCGGCGCATCAGCTTAAAAAATCGCTGGTTCGACGCATCAAAACGGCTGTGAAAACGGTCTTCTGCGTGAAATGCCTTGACCACGGCCATGCCCGCCAGGGTCTCCTCCAGAATCGAGACCAGCCCACCCAGCTCCTCCTTGCCTTTGCGCGCGGCGTACTTCAAACTCTTCGCGATGCGACTGATGACGTATCCGCTCAACGGCAGGAACAGAATGGAAAATAAGGTCAATTCCCAGCTCAGGTAGAACAACGTACCCAACGAGACCAAAATGGCGATGGGTGCTTTGAAGAGGATTTCAACGGTGCCGATGATGCTGAACTCGACCTCCATCAGGTCGTTGGTCATGCGGCTGATGGCATCGCCTTTGCGCGCATCCGAATACCAGGCCATGGGCAGTTTCAGCACCTTGACGTACATCGCGTTTCGCAAATCACGGCTGACGCCCGTTCGGATCGTTGCCAGCGAGAACAACGCCGTGTACCCCACGGCATTCTTTAAAATGGTGACACCAACAATGCCCAGGCAGATGTAAAGCAACGCTGCTTCCGTGCTTACGGATTGAACGAAAGCGTCGAATTGTCCGCTCAAACGCTCGATTCCTGCAGCATCCGCGGGCAGCTCTACCGCCGCATCAGCGGACGTCCCACCGAATAAAATCCTCAGGAATGGAACGACACTCAGGAACGTGAAAAGGGACAAGAACGCATTCAGGATGTTGCAAATGATGTTCACCGCCAAGTTGGCCTTGTACGGCAACACATACCCAATCAACTCCCGCAATCGCTTCAAATCAATGGTCCTTCAATCCATCCACCAACTGGGCAGACAGCCCAATGTAATTACTGGGGGATAAACGGTGGAGTTCCTGCTTTATTTCCTCTGAGACGTCCAGTGTCTGGATGAAGGCCTGGATGCTCTCTTCCGTAATGGCTGTGTTTTGACGCGTCAAGGCTTTAAGAGCCTCGTAGGGCTTGGGGTACCCCTCTCGGCGCAGGATGGTTTGGATGCCTTCAGCAACAATGGCCCAATTGGCATCGAGGTCGGCCTGGATGGCTCCCGCATTCAACAGCAACTTGCCCAATCCCTTTTGCAAGGATTGCAAGGCCACCAAGCTGTGACCAAGCGGCACGCTTAAATTTCGCAAAACGGTCGAGTCCGTTAGGTCACGCTGCAGTCGGCTGATGGGCAACTTTTCTGCAAAGTGCTGCAGCACCGCATTGGACACCCCCCAATTGCCTTCGGCATTTTCAAAGTCAATGGGATTCACTTTGTGCGGCATCGCGCTGCTGCCCACCTCACCGGCCTTGATTTTTTGCTTGAAATACTCGTGGCTGATGTACGTCCAAACGTCTTTGCACAAGTCCATCAAAATCACTTGGACGCGGCGGACGGTGTCGCACCACTCGGCCAACCCATCGTAATGTTCGATTTGCGTGGTGATCTGGCTGCGCGTCAGCCCGAGGCCCTCACCGACAAACCGGTTGGCAAAGGCGACCCAGTCTGCGTTCGGATACGCCGCCAAATGAGCATTAAACTGCCCCGTGGCTCCACCGAACTTGGCCGGATAATCCAAGGCCTTCAATTTTGTCAGCTGTACATCCAAACGATCCACGAATACAGCCCACTCTTTGCCCAACGTGACCGGGGATGCTGGCTGGCCGTGGGTGCGCGCCAACATCGGAATGTCCCGCCACTCTCGTGCTTGCGCCAACAGCGTCGCACGCACCTCATCGAGGTATGGGATGAATACTTCTTCTGTGGCCCGTTTCAGCGACAACGGAATCGCCGTGTTGTTGACGTCTTGGGAGGTCAACCCAAAGTGCACAAACTCCTGAATCGCTCCACACCCCAATTCCGTCATGCGCTCCTTGATGAAGTATTCGACCGCCTTCACGTCGTGATTGGTAACGCGTTCAAACGCCTTGATTTTCTCGGCATCTGCTTCAGAAAATGCCGTGTAAATGGACCGAAGGTCTTGCAGCGTTTGGGGTTCCAACGCTGGCAAATTCAACGCCGGCTCACCCACCAGTGCGATGAAGTACTCCACCTCCACTTCGACCCGGTATTTCATGAGTCCCCACTCCGATAAGTAGGGCGCCAAAGCTGCGGTTTTGTTTCGGTAACGGCCGTCGATTGGGGAAAGGGCTGTGAGTTCGTTCAACTGCATGAAAGCGGGCGTTTGTGCGGGACAAAAATACGGCGTGTTTCAACGCGTTTCACCCGAATTCTTCGAACTTCGCACCATGAAATCGATGTTCACAATCAATGGCATGACGTGCACCGGTTGCGCAGCAAAAGTGACCTACACCTTGCAGCAAATCGATTCCGTCTCTGAAGTGGCCGTGGACCTCGATGCGAAGCAAGCGACCCTCACAGCAGAGCGCTCCATTGACCTTGCAGAAGTAGCAAGTGGACTGGCACCGTATCCGAAGTATTCCGTTACTGCCAGCACTTCGAATGCAGCGACATCCGGCCTCAAACCCATCCATTGGCGGACGTATTGGCCGCTCATTTTAATCGGATTATTCATCTCGGTTGTAGCCACCGGAATCACGTGGCAAACAACGGGCAGCATGACGACGTGGATGGAGTGCTTCATGGGCGGGTTCTTCTTGGTTTTTTCATTCTTCAAGTTCCTCGACATCCGCGGTTTTGCAGCGAGTTATCGGTCGTACGACCTCTTGGCCAAGGCTGTTCCCGCGTACGGCTTCATTTATCCGTTCCTCGAACTGGCCTTAGGCTTGGCATGGGCATTTGAAGGCGGCACCTACCGCGTCGCTCTCAGCACGGTGGTGTTGATGGGGTTCAGTGCCATTGGTGTCATCGCGGCGGTAACCCGCAAACAGCAAATTCAATGCGCTTGCCTCGGCACCGTGTTCAACCTACCGATGAGCACGGTGACCATCATAGAGGACCTGCTCATGGTCGCCATGGCCGGGGCCCTTCTTCTTCCCTAAATTATCACCATGCACCTCCACACCATCCACACCGGAAACTTCATGTTGGACGGCGGCGCTATGTTTGGCGTTGTGCCGAAGTCGCTGTGGTCCCGGCACATGACAGCGGACGCGAACAACCTCTGTTCCTGGGCCATGCGGTGTTTGCTGGTTGAAAAGGGGGACAACCTGTTACTGGTGGACACCGGCATCGGTTCGAAGCAATCGGAAAAATTCTTCAGCCACTACCACCTGCACGGCGACGACTCACTCGATCGTTCGCTCGCTGCGCACGGATTTTCGAGGGCTGACATTACAGATGTGTTGCTCACGCACCTGCACTTCGATCACGTAGGCGGTGCGGTGGAGCGCGACGCCAACGGAATGCTCAAACCGGCGTTTCCCAATGCGCAGTTCTGGACCTGCGAGCGGCATTGGGATTGGGCAATGAACCCCAACCCACGTGAAAAGGCCAGCTTCTTGAGCGAGAACCTCCTTCCCTTGGAGGAAAGCGGTCAATTGCGTTTTATCGACCGCGACGGACGTTGGAACCTAGAACCGTTTGGCGATCGGTTCCCGGGATTGGACATCTTCTTTGCCGACGGCCACACCGAAAGCCAAATGCTCCCCGTTGTCTCGTACCGCGGAACGCGGGTGGCTTATATGGCAGACCTCACTCCTGCTGCTGCGCACTTACCAATGGCTTGGGTCATCGGGTACGACACCCGCCCGCTGCTCACCATGGAGGAAAAAGCCTTGTTGTTGGAACAAGCCCACCGGGAAGATTGGATGCTGTTTTTTGAGCACGACGCCGCGAACGCCTGCTGCCGCTTGGAAAACACCGAGAAAGGAATTCGAGCGACCGACCTTGCTCCCAGCTTTGAAGAAGCTTGGGGCTGACCCGGATTAACGAGCGATCAACCCCTTGTTGATGCGTTTGACCAGCGCGGGGCCTTCGTGAATCAGGCCCGAATACACCTGCACCAAGGACGCCCCGGCGTCGAGCTTTTCTTGCGCATCCTCGGGACCGCAAATGCCCCCGACGCCAATGATGGGGAACGCTCCCTTCGACTGCTCGTGTAAGTACCGAATCACCTCGGTTGAACGGGCGCGCACCGGGGCACCGCTCAATCCACCCGCTCCCATTTGCTCCACTACTTCGGCGGGCGTGCTTAGCCCTTCCCTTGAAATGGGCGTGTTGGTGGCAATGACGCCTGCGATTCCGGCGGCCTGCACCAACTCAACAATGTCATCCAATTGTTCGTCGGTCAAATCCGGCGCGATTTTCAAGAAAATAGGCCGTGCAATGGAACGCTTAGAGCGTTCGGCCATGAGGGTTTCAAGCAGCCGCTGGAGTGGTTCTTTTTCCTGCAATTCCCGCAAGCCCGGCGTGTTGGGCGAGCTGACGTTGACCACGAAATAATCGACGTAATCGTACAATGCGTTGAAGCACTGGATGTAATCGGATTCGGCGTGATCATTGGGCGTGATCTTGTTCTTGCCAATGTTGCCGCCCACGATGAGCCCCGATGGTCGTCGGCGAAGTCGCGCCGCAGCGGCAGCCATCCCGGAATTGTTGAAGCCCATGCGATTGATGATGCCTTTGTCAGCTGGCAAACGGAACAGGCGAGGTTTGGGGTTGCCATCCTGTGGCAGCGGTGTGATTGTTCCTATTTCGACGAAGCCAAAACCCAGCACACGCATTTGCTTCAACCAACGCGCGTCCTTGTCAAATCCCGCCGCCAAGCCCACCGGATTGGGAAATTTCAATCCGGCTACTTCCACTGCCAGCTCATGGGAGCGCACCGCATAGAAAGATCGCAACAAGGCAGCCACACCCGGAATGGCACAAGCAAACGTCAACAACGCCATCGTCCACTCGTGGGCCTTTTCCGGCTGCAGTTTAAAAATCAGTGGCTTCAGCGTTTTGTACATGGCGCGAAAATAATGCGATTCCGCGGGTTGGCTGTGGAAAAAACTGTGGATAGCGTATGCGTCGATACCCCCCACCAGCATGCACACAGCGAATAGATTTGATTCCCAACGATGAAGAACCTTGGGCTTTTTAGTTGGATGACGAGGCGGAAACTCACCGAAGAGCAGGTGGCAGCCCTCTTCGTGGAAACCACCTTCGAGACGGTCGAGCAAGGTTGGCCCGAAATCGCAGCTTTTCTCAACGAGTCCCCCGTGTTCGTCCAGCGACCTAACCTCGACCAAGAGGATTACGGCCGTTTCTTAATGATCATCGTTTCAGCCAACCTCCAGCTCATCCCCAAGCACTTCGACAGCGGTGTTGATCGGCAGATCATCCAGCACATCTGCTCAAAGTTCGCGCTCGCCTTCGGTTTGACACCTGATGCTTTCACTCAAAAGGTCAAGAACTACCGATCGTTCATGAAGCAGATCAACCGGCCTTCTAAGAACCTTGTGACGGCGATGACCCGCGCTATCTTCTATAAGTACCACTTGAACCAGTTCCAAGAACCGTACTTCCGGGACATGAACACGCCCGAGCCCAACATCCAGCGTGAGCTCAAAAGCCTCATGGCGCACTTCCTGTGGGATTGGGATGCCTTCACGGAAAACTACCGCGTCTCCGCCAGCAAGGTGCGATTAGGATAAGCGATCCAGGTCCCGGGCCTGGTCTTTGTCCTTGAGCGCAGCGCGCTTGTCGTGCAACTTCTTCCCTTTCGCGACGGCAATGTTCAATTTGGCATAGCCGCTTGGTGCAATGAACATGCGCACCGGCACAACGGTCACGCCGACATCTTTCAACCGCTTCTCCAGTTTCTTGAGTTCCGTTTTCTGCAGCAGCAACTTTCGCGGACGACGGACCTCGTGCGGTGTGTATCCGGAATTCGGGTATTCGGCGATGTACATATTATGGACAAAAAACTCGCCGCCATTGAATCGGCAATAGGCTTCGCCGATGCTGGCTTTACCTGCCCGGATGGACTTGATCTCCGAACCAACCAATTGGATTCCGGCGGTGAATTCGTCCGTCAAGAAATAGGTATAGGACGCCTTTTTGTTTTTGATCTCAACCGCCATGGGGCAAAAGTACAGCACGGAGCCCACTGCCGTCCTACCTTTGAAGCATGGAAGCGCAATCCGTTCATCCCGCCATTCACGCCATGCCCAAGGTGGAACTCCATTGCCACTTGGAGTTGGCCATCCGACAAGAAACCCTGAAAAGGTTTGCCTTGGAGCGCGGATACGACGTCGCGGACGACGCAAAATTTGCCGAGGCGTTTCTCATTCAATCCCCCATGGGTGAATTGCCCTCCGTCCTGCACAAATTCCTGAACACCCGGGACGTGCTTGATGCGGCCGAATGCATTGAACAGGTAGCGTTCGAGGTGTGCGAGGACATGTACCTCCACTCCAACGTTCGCGTCCTGGAACTGCGTTACGCCCCGAGTTTCTTACTGGACAAACACACCCACATCTCACCCGATGCGCTGCAGGAGGCCATCCAACGTGGCGTAGCCCGGGCTGAATTCAAATACCCGATGGCCGTGGGCCTCATCTGCATCTTGCAACGCACCAAATCGGTTGAGGACAATGCGTACTGGGTGGATTTTGCCTTGAACCACAAAAATGGGTTCCTCGCATTGGACCTAGCGGACAACGAAGTGGACTTCGACCCCGAGCCCTTCATTCCGTTGTTCCAACGGGCAAAAGCGGGCGGACTGGGCATCACCGTTCACGCCGGAGAACCCCGCGTGGCCGGGATTTCCAAAAACATCACCACGGCCATCGAAGCCATGGGTGCCGACCGGATCGGTCACGGCCTGCAAGCCATAGAAGACCCGCGCGTCATTGACTTACTGGTCCGCACGGATACGCCGCTCGAACTTTGTCCAACGAGCAACTGGTTGACCGGTGCATGTGATGGGCTGCATGCCCATCCCATCAAAGCACTGTTCGAAGCCGGCGTGCACACGACCATCAACACCGACGATCCAGGCATCATGGTCACCGACCTCAATCGGGAATTCCAGCACGTTCACGAGCACCAGGGATTTACCTCGGAACAGCTTCGGCAATGCGTTGATTGGGCGCATGCGCACAGCTTCATTCCCGCAGCCAAAAAAGACGCGGTGTGGCCGGCATCATGAGTTTGAACTCCCCATGGTTCTTGGCCGTGTGCATCATGCTCTGCGTCACACGAACCTTTGGACAAACCACCCTGGGGACACTCACCATTGAGCCCGGTGCCAATCAAGACTACGTACTCTTCAGTCCCAACGGGTCGGAAACAACCTATTTGATTGACAAGTGTGGGCGGAAGATTCATCAATGGGAAACAGAAGGACGCCCCGGACTCATGGCTTACTTCATGGACAACGGGGATTTGATTCGAACGCGTAACCACCAGACCGGACAATTTCTCGGCGGTGGCATCGGTGGCATCCTTGAACGGTTCGATTGGGAAGGCAATTTGCAATGGACCGATACCCTGGCGACGTTCTCCCATCACCAACACCACGACATTGCCGTCCTACCCAACGGAAACATTTTGGCTATCCTCTGGGAAAAGTGGTTTGCCGAAGATGCCGTTGCTCGTGGTCAGCTTCCGGAACTCGCATCTGAAGAGGTCTGGGTCACGCGGGTGGTCGAATTGGCTCCATTGCCGGGCACAGGCAGTGAGATTGTGTGGTCCTGGAGCCCGTGGGAACACCTCATCCAAAACACGGACCCCGCCCTGCCCAACTATGGTGAGCCTTTCGAGCATCCCGAGCGATTTGACATCAACTTTGAAGCGGTGGCAGAATCGGGAGGACCCGGATTCGGCCAAGAAGCAGCCTACGATTGGATGCATGTCAACAGCATCCATTACCACCCGGAGCGCGATGAAATCGTATTGAGCAGCCGGCATTGGAACGAAGTGTGGATCATCGATCACAGCACCACGATCGAAGAGGCTGCCGGGAGCAGCGGAGGCCAGCACGGCCAGGGCGGAGACCTGCTTTGGCGGTGGGGCAATCCTGCAGCTTATAGCCAGGGAGACGAGGGTGACCAGGTGTTCTTCGGCCAACACGACGCCCAATTCATGGACAATTCGGAAGGGCTTAGCATCAGCGTCTACAACAACGGTTTTGGACGACCCGATGGCAATTACAGCACGGTTCAACACATCCACATTCCATTGGACGAAGACGGTGAATTCACCTCCCCCATCAACGGGACTTTCGGACCTGAAGTGGCTGCATGGACCTATCCCGCAACCCCTGACTTCACCTTTTTCTCCCCCAACATTTCCGGTTACACCCGATTGGACGATGACCACCACCTCATCTGCCAAGGGGCTGATGGTCGGTTTTTCGAACTGGATGAAACGGGCAACCTGGTATGGGAATACATCAACCCCATCACGAGCACAGGCCCTTTAAGCCAAGGCAGCAACCCCGTTCAGAACGGCGTGTTCCGTGTCACAGCGATTCCGGCCTCCCACCCGGGCTTGGAAGGACGCAACCTCGAGCCCGGCGACCCGCTCGAGTTGAACCCCGTTCCGCTCGATTGCACCGTTGGGGTGCGGGACTTCTCGGTTGACCAACCTGCGCTCGTATGGCCCAATCCCGCGCACACCCGCATCACCATAGGTGGCCTGCATCCGGCTGCACCCACACACATCAACATCTGCAACGGAATCGGTCAAACCGTGTGGAGCGGCAAGGCCGTTGAAACCGCAACCGTGGACGTTCGCTTTTGGCCGACGGGGTTGTATGTCGCACTTTTACAACCGGAGTTTGCTGAAGCACCCTCAGCAACTCCCATGACCCTCAAATTTCTGGTGAAATGAAAACCACCCGATTCATCACATTCCTCCTGAGTCTGCTGCCCTTTACTTGGGCCTGTGCCCAGTCCAATACGGTCGGCACCATCTCTTACGACCCCGACCTGTATGCCGAAGGGTATACCTTGATCTACCCCCACAACCAACCGCATGCAAGGCTCATTGACGCCTGCGGAGAAGTCGTCCATCAGTGGACCAACGACTCGTTGCGCCGCCCCGGCAACAGTGCGTATTTGACCCCCATGGGCAACCTCGTTTGGGCGCACCGGACAGCCAACTTCCAAGCCGACCCCATTTGGGCGGGCGGCGGTGGCGCTGTCATCGAAGGCCGGACATGGGACAATGCCGTTCAGTGGAATTATGCGCTGAACGACTCAACCGGGCGTTTGCACCACGATTTTGCCTTGACCAACGCGGGTACCGTCCTCGCCATCGCATGGGAGCGCATCGATTCCATCACCGCGGTGGAAGCCGGACGCAACCCCGAATTGCTCGAAGACGGTGAACTCTGGAGCGAACGCATCATCGAATTGATGCCCAACGAATCGGGCGGTGCTGATGTCATATGGGAATGGCGTGTCTGGGACCACCTCGTACAAGACTTCGATTCCACCAAAGCCAACTTCGGCGATCCTGCGTTAGCCTCCGACCGGGTGGACATCAATTTCGGTACCCCCAGCTCCGCCGCGCCGGATTGGCTGCACATGAACAGCATTGACTACAATCCCGCATTGGGGCACATTTTGCTCAGCGTCCCCACATTCGACGAGTTGTGGATCATCGACAAGGCCGCACCGGAAAACGGGCTGATTTGGCGATGGGGCAATCCGGAGGCCTACGCGAGCGGCACGAGTGAAGACCAACGACTGCATTACCAACATGCAGGGCGCTGGCTGGATGCACCGTATCACCAAGGCTCACCCGATTTTGGAAAGATCGCGGTCTTCAACAACCGTAATCCGGGGGCTACCGGCCCCTTCTCGAGTGCTCATTTGGTTGCGCCGGAACTCATCGAAAACGAAGAGTCGATCACCTATGCGACCATTGAAAACGGCACGTTCGCCCCGGTTGGTTTTGACTGGACGTGGACCGCAACCACACCCACGGATTTCTTCAGCAGTGGACTGTCCAATTTTGAGCGGCTGCCCAACGGCAACAACCTCCTCCTCAGCGGGCGGACGGGTGAGATTTTCGAATTGACAGCGGCAGGCGACACGGCGTGGTATTACCGCGTTCCACTTCAAGCCGGAACAACCGTTG
>CALKYI010000322.1 GCA_938003665.1 uncultured Flavobacteriales bacterium | reverse complement strand
ACATATTGGTTGATTTTTTAGTTGATTTGGCGCGATTACTTCCGTTTCATTGCGATGTAACACGGCGATCGCATCTGGCACAAGACTGCCCTCACAGACGCTCCGCGCAACCCGGTCCAGCACCACCCCCTTCAGTGGAAAGACTGGTGCACGGGCAATACGAAAAGCGCCTATGTCAATGCCAACATGCACGAGTTGCGTTTGACGGGATTCATGTCGAACCGAGGCCGGCAGAACGTTGCTTCGTACGCCATTCACGACATGGGATTGGACTGGCGTGCATGCGCGGCATGGTTTGAGCACTGGCTCATTGACTTTGATCCGTGCAGCAATACTGGCAACTGGTTGTATGTCGCGGGAATCGGAAATGATCCGCGCCCTCAGCGCAAATTCGACGTGGATTGGCAAGCTGAACGCTACGACCCTGACGGGGTATTCCAACGCCATTGGAACCGGTTGGGTGAGAAGTTCCCATTGGATCCAAACGACGTGCCATGATGCACTGGAATGTGACGTACAACGACCCCAATCGTTGGAAGGAAGTGCATGCCCTCGCTGGGCCGAGGTTGCCGTGGTGGAAGGGCATACGCGAGACGGTCGCTGGCATGTCGCTGGGTTCGCCCAAATTGGACTTGGTCCACATCACCGGAATTCCAGAACTTCAGGCATTGAGGGATGGACTTTCAGAACGCACGGCAGTCAACTTCCTTCGCACGGCCGAAGGCCTCATCGCTTTTACCAAAGTCAGGTTAGAGGTGTACGCCGTTCCCATGCACTGGAACGAAGCGGTGAGCTGTGCGCAGCAAGGAGATTTGACCGTCGCATTTGAGCGAGATGGGCACCGCGTGGAACTGGCCATGCGCGGATCGAAATCTGCGGAGGCGAGGTTCCGAAATTGGTTTGAGCAAGCCGCAAATGAATTCCATGTGAGCGATTAACTTCGTCACATGATTCCCGCAGCGTCCGATAACCGGTACATCAACCGTGAGCTCAGTTGGCTCGCCTTCAACCACCGGGTCCTTCAGGAAGCAGAGCGCGATGACAACCCTTTGGTCGAGCGGGTGCGGTTTCTGGGCATCTTCTCCGACAACATGGATGAGTTTTTCCGTGTGCGGGTTGCAAACCTTCAGCGGGCGCTGCTTGTCGACGAAAAATCGACCACCACATTGGGGTTTGGGGTGCGTGATACCTTGACGGCTGTAAGTGCCCGGGTGCTCGAGTTACAGAAACAGTACAACGCAGCCTACGATACCGTCTGGCAGGCGATGCGGGAGGCGAACATCCGCATTCTGAACGAGTCGGAATATTCAGAATCCCAACGTGAATTCGCATCCAATTACTTCAAGCACCGCATTCAGACGCACCTCGTGCCTATCATGATCGATGAAAACAGGCCGTTCCCCGATTTGAAAGACGGGGTGGTGTACTTCATGGTGGGGCTCAACGTGGATGGTGCGAGAGGGGTGGAGACACGTTATGCGTTGATCCAATTGCCCAAGCACCTGCCGCGGTTCGTGATATTGCCTTCTGCTGAGGAAGGGCATGCGGTGACGTTCATCGACGACGTCATCCGCAACGATTTGGGCCGGGTATTCGGCCTCTTTCGGCCCATCGAGGTGTATGCGCATGCCATCAAGGTGACGCGCGACGCGGAAATTGACATGGACGATGACCTCTCCACTTCATTGATGGATAAAATGGCAGCGGGGATTGCAGCACGCAAGAAAGGAGATTTCGTGCGGGTTATTTACGACCGCGCTATGCCGGAGCCCA
>CALKYI010000321.1 GCA_938003665.1 uncultured Flavobacteriales bacterium | reverse complement strand
TGCGTTCAGAGTCAGTTTTGAAGGCTTTCCAAGGCTCCTGTTCGGTCATATACTTGTTGCCCAAGCGGGCGATGCCCATGGCCGTTTGGAGAGCGTCTCGGAATCGGTTGCGGCGGATGAGGTCGGCAATTTCAGCGGGGGCTTCTGCAAGGGACTTGAGCACTGAAGTTTCTGCCTCAGTGAGCAGTGCCTGATCAAACGCTGGAACCGCTCCCTCGTAATACTTGCGTGTGAGCACAAGTACGCGGTTGACAAAATTCCACAGCACATCGGCCAATTCATTGTTCACCCGGTCCCGGTAATCGGCCCAGGTGAATTCACTGTCTTTTTGCTCCGGGATGATGCTCGCCAAGACGTAGCGCAGTTCGTCGCTCTTGCCCGGGAATTCGCTAAGGAATTCATTGACCCAAACCGCCCAATTGCGGGAGGTGGAAATTTTGTCCCCTTCGAGGTTCATGAAGGCGTTTGCCGGGACGTTCGAAGGCAAGATGTATCCTCCGTGCTCGCGCAGCAGGATGGGGAAGATCAGGCAGTGAAAGACGATGTTGTCCTTGCCGATGTAGTGCACCAATTCCGCATCATCCGACTTCCACCAATCTTCCCACCGGGCCCCGGTTTTTTCGGCCCATTCCATGGTCGACGTGATGTACCCAATGGGCGCATCGAGCCAGACGTAGAGGACCTTACCGTCTGCGCCTTCGACGGGAACGGGTACGCCCCAGTCGAGGTCGCGGGTCATGGCACGGCTTTGGAGGCCGCTGTCGATCCAACTTCGGCATTGGCCCGTCACATGCGATTTCCAGGTCTTTGCGTCGTGGTGGGGTTGGCCTTCAAAGGTGCCATGCTCAATGTAATCCTTGAACCAGTCTTCGTGGTCTCCCCTGGGCAAATACCAAAGTGTTGTATCCCTCAATACCGGCGTTGCGCCGCTGAGCGTGGACTTGGGATCGATGAGGTCGGTGGGTGAAAGGGTGCTTCCACATTTTTCACATTGGTCACCGTATGCGCCGGCTGCATCGCATTTAGGACACGTCCCCGTGATGTAGCGATCGGCCAAAAATTGATCGGCCTCGGGGTCGTAAAACTGCGCTTCTGTTTTGACCTCAAAACTTCCCTTTTCCAACAAGGTCAAGAAAAAGTCCTGGGCGACTTTGTGGTGGCGTTCGCTTGAGGTCCGCGAATAGTGGTCAAACGACATGTCCAACCCCTCAAAAGCCTGCTGCATCTCTTCGTGGTAACGGTCCACAATTTCCCGCGGGGTAACGCCGTCCTTTTTCGCACGCAGGGTGATGGCCGCGCCGTGTTCATCGCTTCCGCAGACCCAAACGACATCGGAACCGGCCATGCGTTCGAACCGTGCTCGGATGTCACCGGGCAGGTAGGCACCGGCAACGTGTCCAATGTGGATTTGGCCATTGGCGTAGGGCAGGGCCGACGTCATCATTAAGCGCTTGGGGTACCGAAAGGAATTCGAAGAGGTCATGGGGGCGATTAAAGTGGTGCGAATTTCGGGCATTTTCCGCATCCCTTGCCATCTTGCATGGAATGAGCCCTGTCACTTGTCAAATCCCGAAAGCCCTGCAGCCCGGTGACGGAGTTTTGCTTGCTGCACCAGCCCGGTTTGTAACGGCAGAGCAAATAGCTGCTGCAGAGCAGTGGATTGTGCAAGCGGGTTACACACGCATCTCCTACCACGGACTCGTGGCGCGAGATGGCCAATTTGGTGGAGACGATGCCCACCGAGCGGCATACCTCAATCGGGGATTCAAGGACGAGGGGGTACGGGCCATTTGGGCCATGCGGGGCGGTTACGGTTGCGGGCGGATTTTGCCTTTGCTCGACATCGATGGATTTCAACACGACCCAAAATGGCTCATGGGATTCAGCGATACGACGGCGTTGCATGCTTGGGCGCAGCATGCAGGAGTGGCTTCCTTGCATGCGCCGGTGGCCAATACCTTCAACCAGGCCTCGCAATCTTTGCAACTGCGGTTTTGGGCTGCAATGGCTGCCCGCAATAACAACGCCGTACTCGCCCCTGCAGCACCGG
>CALKYI010000320.1 GCA_938003665.1 uncultured Flavobacteriales bacterium | reverse complement strand
CGTGGCGTCTTCGTTGATGCTGCGCTGCGGATCCCACACTTCGCCGTTGACCTCCGCGGCCAGCACGTTCCGCGCGAGGCCCTCGCTGATGCCCATGGCCACGTCCAATGCGGTCGTGCCGCTTTCCACTTGCTTTACCGTTCCATCCGGTAGGGTGATGTTGATCATGTCTGCCTCCTGTAAATTTCGTCCGTAAAGATACGACCGGAAATACTCAGAAGCTCCGGCCCTGAAGGAGTTTCCAACCTCAAGCCGTGGGCTTGTATTTCACATCATTCCAGGCCTTCACGTGCCAGTGAACCGTAGCACGTGCAACCGTTTCGCCGGAAGCATCGAGCAGGACGGAAGGCATCACGAAACGGGCGGCACCATCGGAGGAGGAAGAAATCAGCTGCTGCACTTCTTCCCGGAGATTGGGCGAAATGTCGGCCTTGGCCACACATCCGCCTTTGACCGGCCGGCGCAGGTAATCCACTTCCAACCGGTTCATGATGAGGCGGTAGTCCTTCATGTCGAATTGGGCAAGCACCGCCAGTCCCGAGCAGAACTCACAGGCCGTCGCTATAGCACACGCATGGGTTCCTTTGAGGTGGTTGCGGTTGGCTCGACGGTCGGGCAGCGCCACCCGAACTTCTTCATCGCTGAACGCGAGCACGCGAATGCCGTGCGGGGCATTGAACGGCAGGATTCTTTTGAATACCGCGTTGAGCCAGAACACCCGGCCCTGTTTCGCCGCCTCAAGCGAACGGTAAAAGAAGCGATCGAGCATCAGGCTTCTACGGCTTCAAGGATGGCCGCAATGTTGGGCCGGAAATAATGAGGGCCCTTCATGACTTTGCCGTCTTCGCGGTAAATGGGCTGGCCATCGGCTCCCAACTTACTCATGTTCGAGGACTGAATTTCCATGAACACCTCCTCAATGACGTGCTGCATCCCATGGCTCAAAATGGTCCCGCAGAGGATGTACAATTGGTCGCCGAGTGCATCCGCGACTTCAACCGCATCGCCCGCCAGCGCGGCTTCTAGGTATTCTTCCGTCTCCTCAGCCATCAAGCGGTGGCGCAAGCGTACGGTGCCTTCATCCAGTTGACCCTGAGGCGATTCTCCATTGGCAATTCCAAACGCGTCGTGGAATTCCCGAACGCAATCGATGATCGTGGCGAAGTTGTGTTTTTTCGTGTTCATTGGCTCTTTAACATGATTTTATGAAGTGCACCCAACCGGAGGCTCAACCGAAAGGTATATTCGCAAGACGTCGTCGTCAAACACAACGGACTGAATCTTATGGACCAAGAATCCACACCTGAAATCATCCCGGACATCGCTCCGGTGGAAACGCCAGAACCGGCGGTCAACTCATCTGCAGCGCCTGACATTCGCGCGTTGAATGAACGCATCGGCAAAGCGAGCCAATTTGTCGATCTCTTGCGCATGGAATTGGGCAAGGTCATTGTCGGCCAGGCCGGCATGGTCGACCGCTTGCTCATCGGCCTTCTTGGCAACGGACACGTGCTGCTCGAAGGCGTCCCCGGGCTGGCCAAGACCCTGGCCATCAAAAGCCTTTCGGAATCCATTGCCGCCGAATTCAGCCGCATTCAATTCACACCGGACTTGCTGCCCGCCGACCTCGTGGGCACCATGATCTACAACCAGAAGTCCGAGGCCTTTTCGGTAAAAAAAGGCCCCGTGTTCGCCAACTTCGTTTTAGCCGACGAGATCAACCGGGCCCCAGCTAAGGTGCAAAGCGCCCTGCTGGAGGCGATGCAGGAACGCCAGGTGACCATCGGCCCGGATTCATACCCTTTGCCCGAACCCTTTTTGGTCCTCGCTACGCAGAACCCAGTGGAGCAAGAAGGCACCTACCCATTGCCAGAAGCCCAAGTGGACCGATTCCTGCTCAAGGTGGTCATCGGTTACCCAAGCAAATCGGAAGAGCAGCAAATTGTCCGAGCGAATCTGACGCCGGGCGGCTTACCCAAGCCCACGCAAGTGGTGAAGCCAGAAGACATCATTGAAGCGCGCAAACTGGTCAAGGAAATCTACCTCGACGAAAAAATCGAGCGCTACATCGTGGACCTCGTATTTGCCACGCGCGAACCCGGACAGTACGGGATGGGTCACCTCACCCAACTGATAAATTTTGGCGCGTCACCACGTGCGAGCATCGGTTTGGGCGTTGCCTCCAAAGCCCACGCATTCCTCAACCACCGCGGATATGTGACACCGGAAGATGTGCGTGCCGTCGCATTGGACGTGTTGCGCCACCGCATTGGCTTGACGTTTGAGGCAGAGGCTGAAAACATCAGCACCGAGCAGATCGTCACCGAAATCATGGACAACGTGCAGGTGCCTTGATGCATGGACACAACCGAATTGATTCAACGGGTACGGCGGGTTGAACTGAAAACCCGCGGGCTGAGCGACCGGATTTTTTCGGGGGAATACCACAGCGCGTTCAAGGGACGTGGCATGGCGTTCTCCGAAAACCGCGAGTACCAGCACGGCGATGAGATTCGAACCATCGACTGGAACGTCACGGCGCGCATGGGCCATCCCTACGTCAAGGTGTTTGAGGAAGAGCGTGAACTTACCGTCTTCCTGCTGCTTGATGTGAGCGGATCCAATGCAACCGGAACGCGCAAGCAGACCAAGCGCGACCTCATCACAGAGCTCAGTGCTGTATTGGCATTCAGCGCCATGGGAAACAACGACAAAGTGGGCGCCGTGCTGTTCAGCGACCGCATCGAACGCTTCATCCCGCCCAAAAAAGGCCGCTCCCACATCTTGCGCATCATCCGGGAGATCATCGAAGTAGAGCCCGAGGGCAAGGGCACCAACATCAATTCGGCGTTGGAGCACTTCCTATCCGCCATGAAAAAGCGGACCATCGCCTTCCTCATTTCCGACTTCCGGGACGACGGGTTTGACCATACGCTGCGTCAGGCAGGGCGAAAGCACGACCTCGTAGCGCTCCGCGTCACTGACCCCCTGGACCGGAAGCTCCCCTCCATCGGTTGGATCCCCGTGCAGGATCCGGAATCCGGCCAAACCAAATGGGTCTACACCGGCCGAAAATCCACACGGAGCACCCACGCCAAGCGCGAGAAGATTCGCGAGGCCGAGCTGAAAGCCATGTTTGCCCGTTCCGGCGTCGACCAAGCGGTGCTCTGCACCGATCGCCCCTATGTCCAACCCTTGATGCAACTGTTCGATCGCCGTGGGTAACAGGACACATACACAGGCCTTCCTCGTGGGTATGATGCTCTGCTTTACGACTTTGACGGGTCTCGGGCAAGCGGTGCAAATGGCGCTCGACACGTCGGTGATTGCCATCGGTGAGCCCACCGTGCTGCGCATTCAAGCCGACCGCGATGTCACCGCTGGAACCGGCGAGTTTACTTGGCCAAATTGGCAAGACACCATCCCGGGAGGCCTCGAAATCCTGCGGGCATTGGGCACCGACACAACGGCCATTGAAAGCGATGAGGGCAACCCCGTCATCCGCATCGAGCGTGCCTACGAGATCACTGCCTGGGACAGCGGCTATCTGGCCATTCCCCCCGCGTTGTTGGCCTGGGGCACCGACACCCTCGCCTCCAACCCTCTGTTGCTCAACGTTTTGCTCGCCCCTCCCGGCGAACCGGGCCAGATCGCTGGCCATGCTGACATTCGCCGCGTCCAGTGGTCATGGCAAGAGCGCCTTCAACGCTGGCTGCCGTGGTTCTTGGCCTTGGCCGCTGCTCTTGGACTGACGTTCTTCATCGTGCGTTGGTGGCGCAATCGCCCTGTGGAGGAGATCGCCGAATCCACACCGACAGCACCGCTTGAACCCGCTCACATTGTCGCCCTTCGTGAGTTGGACCGTATCGCAAAAGAAGCCGTGTGGAAACAAGGGCAAGTCAAGGCGCACCACGCTGCGGTCAGTGAAGTACTCCGCACCTATTTCGAACGACGCTACAACTACCCGGCCCTCGAACGCTCAACGGATGAACTTCGGAACGGTTTGGTGCATTTGCCCATTCGCTCGGATGAGAAAGAACTCATCTTGGAACTGCTCACACTGACCGACTTGGTCAAGTTTGCCAAATGGACGCCGCAAGAGGCCGACCACCGTCGGGTCATTGAACAGGGCATCCGGTTTGTGGAAGCCACTACCATCACCCCTGAAACCAAGGAAGGATGATGCGCAGCCTGGCCACCCTCACACCCCATGTCCTTGCCCTCGTTGTGTATGCGATTGGCCTGTCTTACGCTGGGCAGCATTTTGAATTTGAAACGCCTGCATTGTTGTGGCTCGGAGCGCTTGCGGCCGTGCACGTCGGTCTCCGGCTCCATGTGCAATCCCAACAGGGATTTGCCGGATTGGTCTGGAGTTGGGAGTCTCCGGAGAGCCAGCTTACCTGGAAGACGATGGGGTTTCAATCCATTCCTGAAATCCCCTACGCACTGCGCACGCTGACGATCGGGCTGCTGACCATCGCCGCCGCGCGTCCGCAGTCGTCATCTTCAGTGGAGGATTTGACCCGTGAGGGCATCGACATTGTGCTGAGCATGGACTTATCGGCCTCCATGTTGAGCAAGGACTTTGAGCCCAATCGCCTCGAGGCCTCCAAGGAGGTCGCGGCGGCCTTTGTGAACGACCGACCCAATGACCGAATCGGCGTTGTGGCCTACGAAGGCGAGGCCTTCACGCAAATTCCATTGACCACCGACCAGCGGGTCGTGATGAATGGCATCGGGGAACTTCAGACCGGTTTGCTCGAAGGCGGTACGGCCATGGGCATGGGACTCGCTACGGCGGTGAATCGTCTGAAGGATTCAGAAGCCGAGAGCAAGGTGGTCATCTTGCTGACCGACGGCGTCAACAATGCCGGTAAAATTGAACCGCTCGATGCGGCCCAATTGGCCAAGCTCAATGACATCCGCGTCTACACCATTGGTGTCGGGACCATCGGTAAAGCCCGCAGCCCTGTGGCCAAAGTCGGCAACCAATTCCAATACGATTGGGTGGAAGTTGAAATCGACGAAACCGTCCTACGTGGCATCGCCAAACTCACCGGTGGACGGTACTTCCGCGCCACGAATGGCGAGAAACTCGCGAGCATCTACACTGAAATCGATGAATTGGAAAAAACCCGATTCAACGTGCTGCGCTACAACCAGAAAACCGAAGAATTCTTGCCCTTCGGTATCGCGGCTGTTTTGGCCTTTTTTATTGAGTTCCTCCTTCGTCAATTCGCCATCCGAACGCTGATATGAACGCTCCTCGTCAACGAAAATTCAAGGTGTTTGCGAACGGCGTGGCGTTGGCATTGGCAGAAGTCATTTTCTGGGCTGCCCTCTTCCTCGGGTATTACAGCATCAAGCGCATAGCCCCGAATGTCCAACTGGAGAACGAATCGTGGTGGGCTATTCTGCTCGTACTCCCCGTTTCATTGGCCATCTTTTTGTGGGGTCTGCGCCAAAAGCAGCACTGGGCAAAAACCCTCGCCGATGAAAACCTCTGGCCCGAATTGTTGCCCCATTGGCGTCCTCAATTGCACGGGTGGCGCTTCTTTTGTTGGCGCATGGCCCTTGCCGCCATGTTGATTGGCGTCCTCGACTTGAAAGTCGGTGCACGATTGAAAGAAGTAAAAAGCGAAGGCGTGGATTTGATGGTGGCCCTCGACGTCTCCACGAGCATGGAGGCAGAGGACACGGGGAGCAGCCGGATTGATTTGGCCAAGCAGAGCATCCAGCGCCTCGTCAACGCACTGGACGGCGACCGAATGGGCCTCGTCATCTTCGCCGGGGACGCCTTTGTGCAATGCCCCATCACGACCGATTACGGAGCGCTCAAGCTGTTCCTCGACGGGGTTACCACCGACCTTGTGCCCGTACAAGGCACGGCCGTGGGGCGAGCGATTGAGGTGTGCACCCAGGGATTTGACCCGGAATCGCCGGCCTCCAAAATTGTCGTGGTCTTTACGGATGGCGAAAACCATGAAGATGACGCCGTGGCTGTAGCGGAAGATGCCCGCGATCTCGGCATTGAGGTGCATACTGTGGGCATGGGCGGTACAGCAGGAGCGCCGATTCCCTTGTACGATCGCTTCGGGCGCAGCCGTGGTTTCAAAACCGACGCCGACGGCAATCCCGTTGTCACCGCATTGGATGACGCGACGTTGATCCAAGTGGCCGAGGCCGGCAATGGCACCTACGTCCAAGCCGGGAATGGTTTTGTGAACATCGCCCCCATCCTCGGCGCCATGAATTCGCTGAATCAAACGGAGACATCAACGGTGGCGTATACCGATTTCACACACCACTTCCATTGGTTTTTCTTGATTGCGCTGTTCTTCATTCTGGCAGAAGGCGCCTTGAACCTCACCTTTAAACCGCGCATGGCATGATGAAACACATGGTGAACCGGTTTTCCTTATTGCTCAGCATATCCGCATTGCTGGCATGCTTCAATCGCACGTGGAGTCAATCGGACGACTACGAAGCAAAGGCGAGCATCATCGATGGCATCCGTGCATTCGAAGCCGGCGAGGAAAATGCCGACAGCCTTTTCGTCCTCGGTGAACGCCATTCGGACCTCGCCGCGCTATCTGCCTACAACGCAGGTCGCTCGCTTTTAGAAAATCCGGAATCTGGGCAAGAAGCTCGGCAAGCCTTTCAACGGGCCATCAAATCGGAGGCCAATGAGCAGCTGACTTCCGACGCATGGCACAACATTGGGAATTCACTCTTGATGGAACAGGATTTGGAAAACGCCATTGAGGCCTATAAATCGGCGTTGCGCGCCAATCCCCGCAACGAAGCAGCTCGGTACAACCTCTCTTACGCCCTCCGCCAACAGCAAGACCAGCAGGACCAGCAGGATCAGCAAGACCAACAGGACCAGCAGGACCAGCAGGACCAGCAGGATCAGCAAGACCAACAGGACCAGCAAGACCAGCAGGACCAGC
>CALKYI010000319.1 GCA_938003665.1 uncultured Flavobacteriales bacterium | reverse complement strand
ATCCACTCCTGTCTCGCCTCCTTTCTCGATGAACTGGAGTATGGATACGGCTGGCTGCTGCTCGAAGTAGTAATTCTCGTAGATGATGCGATCGCGAACGACGTGCAAATCCAACAGGCCGTCGTCATTGAAGTCCACCCATTGACTTTGAAAGGACTGAATGCCCGGCTCATCCATGCCTTGAGCCGCTGTGGTCTCGGTAAAGGTGCCGTCGCCGTTGTTCTCGTACAGCTCATTGAACGGGTATTCATCGAAAGAAGACGTGTAGTTGCACACGAACAAGTCCAGAAAGCCGTCCGCATTGTAATCGCCAAAACTCGCCCCGTAGCTTTTGCGGGACGCTTGGTTGATGCCACAGGTGGCACTCACGTCTGTGAGCCCTCCTTCCCCATCTGCGATGAACAGCTTGTTGGCCGCGAGTCGATATGTCACGAACAAATCTTGGTCCCCATCGTTGTCGATGTCCGCCCAAAGTACCATTTTGGCCTCCTGCGGGTACGCTGGCAGGTTGAAGTCCACAGGCGTGAATCCCTCCTCGTCGCCGGTTCCAGCGAAGAATTTCAAGTCGCCTTGAAAATCCGCAAAGGTCAAATCATCAATGTAGTCCCCGTTGAAATCCGCGAAGCTCACTCCCGCGCCTAAAAAGCCTCCGGTATGCTGGGTTTCGAGCTGTACGACGTTGCTCACGTCAACAAGCTGCGCCACCCCTGTGGTGGCAGGAGCGCACAACAGCAGCGCAAGCGCCATGAGGAAGAGGGATGATCGGCTGTTCATGACACTGGTAGGCCTTACGGGCAATCGATGGCGAACATCGCCAGGAAAATGAGGAGATCGGAGACGTCCGTGACCTGATCGCCATTGAGGTCCGTCGGGCACGTGGTTTCAAGGGGAACGCACTGTTGCACCAGCGGGTCCCAGACTGTGCCCGGACCGCATGTGGTCGCGTTGATGAGGCAGGAGAAATCGCATGACCCGTCCTCTTCGTTGGCACTGCTGTCAAAATTGCACGCCTCTGGGTACGTACAGCCCGGACAAGGTCCCAGTGCACAAGGATCAGGACCGGTCTCGCCTTCCACAAAGACCAAGCTTTGGTTCGGTTCCAGGTTGTAGTACTGGTCGAGTATACCGGAGGGCCAGTGCACCGTAATGCTGTCGATGCCCGTGGCTAGGCCCAATCCGAAATGCTCCCAACGGCTGTTTTGGCCCAGGTAATTTTCACCGCACGTGGTCATGTGGTATCCGAGCAAGCCGTTGCGGTAGACGCGAATCTTTGCGCCGATGCCGTCGCGGTTGCTGATGGTGCCTTCCAGCCGGATTTTGACCCACCGGTTGT
>CALKYI010000318.1 GCA_938003665.1 uncultured Flavobacteriales bacterium | reverse complement strand
CCTTAGGAAACAAAGAAGACGTTGGCACCCTCATCTCAAACAAATACCAAGGCTTCATTTATCGAGTGTACCCACTGGTTCCTGAACTTCGAAGTGCTGCTGAACAGAAAATCCAGCAGTTTGGAAAACCAACAAGAGTCAATGACGTCGCGGAAAGCAAACTCGCAAAATTGGTCTGCTCGATTTTTGGTTGGAAAGCCCTCGTGCAAATGCGGCTGCTGAAATCAAAACTACTTGGTTAATGGCGCGCATCCTCTTCATCACAACAAAACAACCCAGCACCAACCCGCGTATGAGGAAGTCAGCAGACGCGTTGACGGATGCCGGACATGACGTTCACGTGCTCTATGCCTTCAATACCAATTGTGCGGACGATGCATACTTTCCAATTTTTCAGGCTGCTAAATGGACCAGGAAACGCGTTGGCGGTCACCCTGTCGAAGAGAGGGGAGCGTATTTCATTTCTAGGTTGGCGAGGAAATTCAATGAATGGAGAGGAAATCTGGAAGGCACGATCTGCAAAGACGTAGGAAACTACATACGGCTTGGTGTGAGGTGGAATCCCGATTTGGTCATTGGTCATAATCCTGGAGCACTTGCCCCATCAGTCGAAATCAGCAAACGGCTGCAGATTCCCGTAATATTTGACGCCGAAGACTTCCACCGTGGTGAATCCTATTGGGTGCGGGTGCAAGAAACCTCCCGCATCGCGGAACTTGAGGACCGCTACATTCCTGTACTCAGCGGCATGACGACGGCAGCACCGCTTATTACCCAAGCCTACCAACACCTCTATCCAAAGATTCCCATTTCCACCGTTAACAATGCCTTTCCGAGCGCAAAAAACGCACATCGTCCAAAACAACACAATGGCCCGCTCAAAGTTGTCTGGTTTTCGCAAAATGTGGGTTTAGATCGGGGGGTGCAGGAATTCATCAATGGGATGCATGCTGCACCAGATGTGCCAATTGAACTGAGCATTCTAGGAAATTGCGAACCAAATGTGAGACGTACGCTGGAGAAACTGGTTCGCTCAAGTGCGCAAGGAATTTCCTTTTATGCGACACGTTCTCATGAGCAATTGTTCAGCTTCCTCTCTGAACACGAAATTCGACTGGCGCTGGAAGTGCCGTTGGCATACAACCGTGATATCTCTCGGACGAACAAGCTCTACACGTATCCCCTGACCGGATGCTATATGTTCGCTTCATCCACTAAAAGCCAGAACCAATTCATGGAGGAATATCCTCAGACCGGAAAAATCGTTCACTTGGATGACCCACAGAGCATTGCCAACGCCTTGACGGGCGCTTATGAAAATCGTGATGAACTGCTGAAATATCGGGAAGCAGCTTGGGAGCTTGGACAAGCAGTGTTTAATTGTGAAGCCGAGTCGGACCAACTACTGAACACGGTCAATCATACGCTAGGGTGAAATGAAAAACATGCTCATCATTCACCCACATTGGCCTCAATCCAATACGGTCGGCGTGCACCGTGTGAGGCTAATCGCCAATGAACTCCACCACTTCAATTGGAAAGCAACCGTACTTACGGTCGATGAGCGAGACATCGAGGACGATTTGTCGCCAGATTTGGAACAGTTGGTGGATATGTCCGGTCACGATAATCCAGGCTAACATGATGAGGGTGATAATAAAGCTCCTCATCGCCAGCCCCACCCAGGGGTCTATCCGAAGCATGGCGGCTTTGCCAAAAATGG
>CALKYI010000317.1 GCA_938003665.1 uncultured Flavobacteriales bacterium | reverse complement strand
GAGGTCATACGGTTTCACATCTTGCCAAATCGAATCCCCATTCGCATCCCACTCATATCCCAACGTCAAAGAGCCAGGCAACACTTGCTCAAATGACAATGTGGTGTCCCCTTCAACCCGGAATCGGCCGTCTCCCAAACGCACCCATCCAGCGCCCGGCACGTCCGTGAGCGACACAACCAAGGACCCAAAATGATTTGCGCTGTGTGTTTTCCAGTTGAGGACGAGCGTGTCTTGATCCGCGTGCTGGCCTTGAAAGCGCAGCCCCCCTGGCAAACACACCACTCGGTAGTCCGCGTCGTATGCTTCGTTCAACTCCAAGGTCAAGGTTCGAGTCAAAGCCCCGACCTCCGAACCGGAGAAGGCAGCATCTGCAATGACCACAGAGTCTTGCAAAACCTGCAGGCTATCTGCCTGACCGACAAAAACAGCTCGGTCAAATTTCCATTGCCGACTGCTCTGGGGTGCGGACTTGAGGGGGGGCTGCGCACGGGGTCTAAATGAGCGGCTGATAGAAGCGCGTAAAGGGCGTGCTTGTGCCGTATCAGCACCCGCTCCCCAGTTCCAAACGAGTTGCACTTCTTCAATGGGGGCGACGGCCAGCGCGTCGCACCACACCATCACGCTATCGCCGTCCCGTTCAAAATCAACCGGTTCCGGTACTTCGCTGATCAGTGCTTGCCAACTTTCTTCGATTTCGGCAGGGGCAGGTGCCACAACCCGGGCCATACCGGTAGAATCCACCCGACAGCTGGAAATTCGGCGCGGCGGAGCAGCCTCTTCTGTGTCATCCCCAAGCCATTGCAGGCTTGTATCACCTGCGGCAAAACGCATGGTATCCAGGGCCACGTATTCACCTTCATCCCATTGGTAGTTGCCGTTTTCGTCCTCCAACGCAAATCCCACGAACTTCCCGGGACTGAGGTAGCCGATTGAGAAATTGCCCGTGGCATCCGTTTGCCCGAGCGCATCAGGACGTCGGCCCGCCCAGATGGAATCCCAAACTGCAGGGGTTTGGTAGAGCATGACCCGCAGGTCCTTTTTACCTGCGCGGGTCATCCGATCCAGCACCTTCCCTTCTACGCGCATGGTATCCAATTCGGGTCCGGTCGAAAATGCCCACTTCAAATCCGATGCTGGATTGGATTCATGGAGGTCAACAATGGCCCCGCCAAACGCAAAAACATACGTTCGGTTGGCTTCAAACCCCTCCGGATCGAACGTGAGTTCGACCGCTTTCCCACGCACCCTCCACTCTGGATTGCGCTGCAACGGAGGCGAAACGACGAGCTGTTGGTTCGCATTGCGCAGCACCACGTATTCGTCGAATTCCATGGTCAGCTGTTCCGGACGGAGGTTGACCGATTCCGATGGCGGCTCCATTCGAACAGGCACAGGCGGAGTCTCATCTTTAGGGCCTCCCGTAGGTGCTGATACTTGAGCACAGCCCGCCATTACCAGCACAACAGAGGCCAACAACGCCAAGCGAAAATGGAAACTTTGGCACTTCATTCCCAGGCGTTCCAATTCTCAGCCAACAACTCAACCAACGGCGTGAGGCCGGTCACGTCCACTGCAGAAACATCACCTCGCGTTGAGGAATCGATGTCAAGCACCGCCACCACCGTTTCGGCCACCACAATGGGGATAACCAATTCCGATTCGGTCAGGGAGCTGCATGCCACATGTCCTTCAAACGCGTGAACGTCCGGGACCACTTGAACGGCTGCCTGGTCCCACGCCGCAGCACAAACCCCTTTGCCGTGGAACAACCGCGTGCATGCCAGCGGACCTTGAAACGGCCCCAAGACCAACTCATCCCGGTTTGCATCGACGAGGTAAAACCCCACCCAATGCCAATCAAACGCCTCCTTGAGTACGGCGGCGGCATTGGCCAAATTGGCCGTGCGGTTGGGTTCATCCCCCAGCAACGCTTTCCATCGATTGGACAGCGCCTCGTACCGTTCCTCCCGCGATGCTCCGGGAGCCAATGCAAGCGATTCAGCCATGCGGCAAAGATACCGCACAAAACCAGGGCGGATTGTCATGCCAACGCCAAGGTTATGCCGCCGAGCCAGTTCAATCCGGACCGCTTGATGGCTTCCCCGCATGCCGCCATTGTTGCCCCCGTCGTCAACACGTCGTCCACCACCAGAAAAGTGGCTTCTGGCATCCGGCATGTGGGATTGAAATGATACAAATCCCGCACAACCCCAGCGCGGTTCATCCGGCTCATGCCCGTCATGCTGGTGTGGTGGCGCGAGCGATGGAGTGCATTCGCTGCCACCTCACACTGCCAGGTTTGCGCTAGTCCTCGTGCAATCCATGCTGCTTGGTTGTAGCCCCGTTTCCATTCTTTCCGCCAATGGAGCGGCACGGGGACAAGGACCAGCCGTTGGTCGGGACACACCGGTCGGGGCGTTTTTTGGCCGAGCCAGGCTCCCCAGCGCTTCGCCTTCCGGCGATTCCCCCCGTACTTGATGGACCAGAGCTGCGCCTTGAGCATCGCTTCGGGGCCAAGCCGAAAACCCGTCGCAGCAAACGGCATTCGGCACCGTTCTTTCAT
>CALKYI010000316.1 GCA_938003665.1 uncultured Flavobacteriales bacterium | reverse complement strand
ACGACGTGGAACATTCCCACTTGGGTGGGTTCGACGTATCAAGAGAGGACGCCGCGTCGGCTGTTCCCGGAGGCCTATGGCCGGAACTTTGGGACCATTGAGTTCAACGCGACCCACTACCGCATTTACAGCGAAGCGAAAATGAAGGAGTGGGCAGATGCGACGCCTGAGGGCTTTCGGTTTTGCCCCAAATTCCCACAGATCATCTCGCATTTTCGCCGCTTTAATAACTGCGAAGGTCCGACAGATGATTTCATTGCAGGCTTGCTTGCGCTCGGTAATCGCCTCGGGCCGTCTTTCATCCAGCTTCCTCCGCATTTTGCCCCAAAGCACGCGGATGCCTTGTGGATGTATTTAGAAAAATGGCCTCGAGAACTGCCGGTTTCGGTTGAATTTCGGCACCCGGATTGGTTCGTGGGCGAGCAACCGCATTGGAATCGGTTGGCTGAATTGGGGGTGGGCGCCGTCATCAGCGATACGGCCGGGCGACGGGATGCGCTGCACATGCAGGTCACCGCGCCCCATGTATTGGTGCGATTTGGCGGGTACGAAGGCGACGCCATCGATGCGCATCGCTTGGAGCAATGGGGGAAGTGGATCAATGAATTGGAAGCACGAGGCGGCACCTCCTTTCACTTGTTGGTGCACGAACCGGACAGCATCCATACACCGGCTACCTGCATTGCTTTTGCCAAGGGATTGGCCCCTGAAAAACGAGACGCTTGCGTCACGCCCGATCAGCCGTACAGTGTGGCTGGCACACAATTCGGGCTGTTCTAGAGGCGCTTCATCCTCAGCCGTGGCATTTCTTGTACTTCTTGCCGGAACCGCACGGGCACGGATCGTTCGGAAGCACTTTCTTTTCGGTGCGCACGGGCTCCACTTTGCGCGGAGGCGGCGGTGGGCCGCCGGCACCTGGACGCGGAGCGCCCGGACGGACACCCACGGGTGCCTGCTGACGGGCTTGCGAAGCTGCCTGCTCTTGGATGTTCTGGATGTTCTCCTTGGACAGGCTGATTTTGTTCGGCATGGCGGGGCGAGCCTGCGGCGCCTGACGAACCTGCTGATCAGCCGGACCCGTTGGAATCGTGCACCGCATCAAGAAGGCCGCTACGTCCGCGTTCATGCGCTGGACCATGGCCTTGAACAGCTCGTACGATTCAAACTTGTAGATCAACAACGGATCCTTTTGCTCGAAGCGCGCCAACTGCACATTTGAACGCAAATCGTCCATGTTGCGGAGGTGCTCCTTCCAATACTGATCGATGATGGCCAACACCACGGCCTTCTCGAGGCTCTCCATGACGCTCACGCCTTCGGAGGCAACGCTGCGTTCGATGTCCGTGGCGACTTGCATGGTTTTGCGTCCGTCGCTGAACGGCACGAGGATTTGCTTGAAATCGTTGGCCGGGTCGTCGTGTACGCGTTGGATGACCGGGTGGGCGCGCTGGGCGAGCTCCTGCAATTTCGAACGGTACAAGCGCTCGGCCGCTTGGTAGGTATCGAATGCGATGTCTTCCGCGGGGGTTGTGGCAAATCCCTCTGCATCCACGGTCGGTTCGATGCCGAAATCACGGAGCAACGCCAAGCGGAACGACTCGAATTGCTTTTCGGGGTGGTAGGCCAGTACCGAAGCTTCGACCAATTCGAAAAACATGTTGGCGATGTCCGTGCGAATGCGATCGCCGTGCAAGGCGTGGCGGCGGCGCTTGTATATGACCTCGCGCTGCGCGTTCATGACGTCGTCGTATTCGAGGAGGCGCTTGCGGATGCCGAAGTTGTTTTCCTCGACCTTCTTCTGCGCGCGCTCGATCGACTTGGTGATCATGCTGTGCTGAATCACGTCGCCTTCGACGTGGCCCAATCGGTCCATCATCTTGGACACTCGGTCCGAAGAGAAGAGGCGCATCAAGTCGTCCTCAAGCGATACGTAGAATTGCGACGATCCGGGATCCCCTTGACGGCCCGCACGTCCGCGCAGCTGGCGGTCGACGCGGCGGCTGTCATGGCGTTCGGTGCCGATGATGGCCAAACCACCGGCGGCCTTGACCTCATCCGTGAGTTTGATGTCGGTACCGCGGCCCGCCATGTTGGTGGCAATGGTCACGGTGCCGGGCTTACCAGCTTCGGTCACGATTTCAGCCTCTCGCTGGTGCAACTTGGCATTCAGCACTTGGTGCTTGATGTGCCGGATGTCGAGCATGCGCGAGAGCAATTCGCTGACCTCGACCGTGGTCGTACCCACGAGGACCGGTCGGCCGGCTTCACTGAGCGCAACGACATCGTCAATGATCGCATTGTACTTCTCGCGCTTCGTTTTGTACACGAGGTCTTCACGGTCCTCTCGGGCGATGGGTCGGTTGGTCGGGATGACCATCACGTCCAGCTTATAGATGTCCCACAACTCGCCTGCTTCGGTTTCAGCCGTACCGGTCATGCCAGCGAGCTTGTGGTACATGCGAAAGTAATTCTGAAGCGTGACCGTCGCGTACGTTTGCGTGGCCGCCTCCACTTTCACATTTTCCTTCGCCTCAATGGCTTGGTGCAGGCCGTCGGAGTAGCGTCGGCCGTCCATGATGCGGCCCGTTTGCTCGTCGACAATTTTGACCTTGTTGTCCATCACCACGTAGTCCACGTCCTTCTCGAACAAGGCGTAGGACTTCAACAACTGGTTCATGGTGTGCACGCGTGCGCTCTTGACCGAGTAGTCGGCCATCAACTGGCTCTTCTTTTCGAGTTTGGCTTCCTCGTCGCCCTCGCCGTTGTCGATGGACACCAATTCCGTTGCCAAATCCGGCATGGTGAAGAAGTTCTCGTCCTCCATGTTGGCCGTCAAGAACTCAATGCCCTTCTCGGTCAGCTCCACCTGGTTCTGCTTCTCGTCGATAACGAAGTAGAGCTCCGCATCGGCTTTGGGCATCTCGCGCTTGTTGTCGGCAAGGTAGATCGCCTCGGTCTTGAGCAACTGTTGCTTCATGCCCTCCAGGCTCAAAAACTTGATGAGCGGCTTGGACTTGGGCAAGGCACGGTACGCACGGAACAAGGCCAGTCCGCCTTCCGCAATGTCATCTTTGGAGGCCCCGTCCTTCTGCAGCAATCGCTTGGCGTCCGTGAGGAACTGTTGGGCTGCCTTCTGCTGGACTGTGACGAGCTGCACCACTTTGGGCTTGAGCTCGACAAATTCCTGCTGGTCGCCCTTGGGGGTGGGACCGCTGATGATCAAAGGCGTTCGTGCCTCGTCAATCAACACGGAGTCGACCTCGTCGACGATGGCGAAGTGGTGCTTGCGCTGGACCAGTTGCTCTGGGCGCTGGGCCATGTTGTCGCGCAAGTAGTCAAAGCCGAATTCGTTGTTGGTGCCGTACGTGATGTCGGCGCGGTACGCCTCCCGGCGGGATTCGCTGTTGGGCTGGTGCTTGTCGATGCAGTCGACGCGCATGCCGTGGAATTCAAACAATGGCGCCATCCACTCCGAGTCGCGGCGGGCGAGGTAATCGTTCACCGTCACGAGGTGCACGCCCTTTCCGGTCAGCGCGTTAAGGAACACGGGGAGCGTGGCTACAAGCGTCTTGCCCTCACCCGTTTGCATCTCCGCCACCTTGCCTCGGTGCAAGGCCGCACCACCGACCAGCTGGACATCGTAATGCACCATGTTCCACTGCACTTCAGAACCAGCAGCCATCCAGGCATTGCCCCACACAGCTTGGTCGCCGTTGATGGTGACCCCGCCGCGCTTGGCTGCGATGTCCCGGTCCCAATCTGAAGCCGTGACTGTGAGCTGGCCATTTTCAGCTAAACGCCGGGACGTTTCTTTGACCAAGGCAAACGCTTCCGCCATGATGGTTTCTAACACTTCCTCCAACGCCTCGTCGATGCGTTTGGTCAACCCATCAATTTGCTCATAAATCGCCTCCTTCTGTTCCAACTGGTCTTCGCCCATGGCAGAGGCATCAGTGCGCAACGCTTGTTCTTCCTTTTCCAGGTCTGCGACATGCGCTTGGATGCGCTGGCGCAAGTCCTCGCTTCGGGTTCGCAGGCCATCGTCGGATAACGCTTTCATGGCCGATTCGAAACCGTGGACGGCATCGACAACCGGCTGGATTTCCTTCATGTCCCCCTCAGCCTTATCGCCGACCAATTTTTTCAGAAGCGTTTTAAACATGTCGCGAAAATACGAAGGGAAGCGGGTCACATCCGGCTAAAATTTTACAACGCTCAGACCGAACTCGCGGCGGGTCAAGGGCTTGGATGAAAGCCGGTGCGTTGCCCTTAGACAACGACACAAAAAAACCAAGCATTTTTTTGGGTTTTTTATCCCCAACGGACTAAAAATTCGCGCCTTCTCAACGCTGTCAATGGTTCCACGGATTTCGAACGAATCGACTGTTAAAAACTACCTCGATTTGTGAATTGTTTTGTTTTGGTCTTGTGCCTCCTCTTCTGTTTTCTGTGGGGACATCAACGGTCAAGGCTTCGGGATTCTTCCCGCGTCCAACGGCCCTTTTTCAAAACGCTACTGAGCCCGACTCCAAAGGTGGAGGACAAGTCATTAGCCTCGAAATCCCAGTGTTTCCAATGCTTTTGGAACATTGGATTGCCATCGAGGACAGGACTTCGACCCCCGAAACGGAAGCGGGTTTCGACGGCTCAAAAGAGGGGAGATGCTGCGACCGACCTAACGTTTCACCCGCCACTCGCTGGCACCAACCTAACCACCGCCATGAGCGCACAGACACCCGAGGATTTGACCACTACAGACGTGAACGAGACAAGCGCAGCGAGCGTGCAAACTTCCATTGAAGAAGTATTGCCCGAGAATACGGTGGTGACCGAACCCATTCTCGAGGACAATCCCAACCGATTTGTCCTGTTCCCAATCCAGCACAACGACATCTGGAACTTTTACAAGAAGTCAGAGGCGAGCTTCTGGACAGCAGAAGAAATCGATCTTGCCGCGGACATCGTTGATTGGAATGAGAAACTGAACGACGATGAGCGTTACTTCATCAAGCACGTCTTGGCATTCTTCGCTGCCTCTGACGGCATAGTGAACGAGAACCTCGCCGAGAACTTTGTGGCTGAGGTGCAATACACCGAAGCGAAGTTCTTCTATGGTTTCCAAATCATGATGGAGAACATCCACTCCGAAACCTACTCGTTGTTGATCGACAC
>CALKYI010000315.1 GCA_938003665.1 uncultured Flavobacteriales bacterium | reverse complement strand
CCCGTCGTCTCCGTATCGTAAATCAAAAACATCCCTCGAAACTACGCATTCGCAATCGGCCGGTCGCCTTCAAAAGGCCGGCAGTTATTCACGCGATTTCTTCAAGTTTTTCCTCAGTCGATATCCCCCTCAAACGGGCGGATTACGAGCTCTTCCATCACCGCTTCAGGCGGGAGTTGCCACGCCTGCCACACCGCCTCAGCGATGTGCTTGGCATCGAGCAGTCGGTTCTCCGGGAATTCGACACCTTCCCAGGAGGCGCTCCAGGTGGGGCCGGGCATGACGTTGGTGACGCGAATGCCGAGCGGCCGCAGCTCGTGACGGAAAGCTTCGGTGAGGGCGCCTTGGGCGTGCTTGCTGATACTGTACGACGGCTTGCCCGTGAAGAGCTTGCGCGAGGCGACAGAAGCCATGTGGATCAGGTGGGAACCCGCGGGCATCTTCCCGTGAAGACCACGCACTAACTCATAGTGCGACAACACGTTAAGTTGCATCATATAATCCAAATTACCGGCGGGTTCGCTGAGCAATTGACCCGGCAGATACACGCCAGCGTTATTGATGAGCAGGTGCAAGGCATCCATGTTCGAGCGCAAGCTGTCCACCAAGGCCGCGACCTCTGCGGGCTTGCTCAAATCCGCTGGGTACACGTGGACACGGCAGTCATCCGATTGCAGCTTTTTCTGCAGCGTTTCGAGGTCCCGGGCATTGCGTGCCACGAGGTGCAGTTCGCCGGCTGACGCTGCGAAGCGTTCGACGAGGGCGCGGCCGATGCCTTTGGTGGCGCCGGTGATGAGGATGGTGGGACGTGCAATCATGGTTTGAGGTTGGTTTCCAATCCGAAGAAGCGTTTCCGGTGCGGGCGCGGGTCAGGCCAGGTCTCAGGAACGGGCACGGCGATCTCATCTGCAGGATCGAACTTGGGACGGTTGACGCACAAGATGGTCCGCTCGATCTCACAGGGGTGGTCGTATGGGTTGATGAACTCGAGCGGCCAGAAATGCGCAATGCCGCCGTCAACAGGCTGGCCTTGCAGCAACAGCCCACGCGACATGACCAATTCAGCCTCCCCCATGATTTTGTGGACGTGGGCCGGGATTTGACCACCGGCCGGGATGTGCAATAGGTACACCCCGCAGTCTTGATTTTCGTGCAGGATGTCCACGTGCCCAAAATCGTTGTGCTCGATGCCGTATTGCATCTCTTCCGCGTGCCGCAGCACCGTTACGACAGGTATAGCCTTACCCCCGAGGGCCTGGGGTTTCTGGATGCTCACCTCGACGGCGTCCGGGCGAATGCTCGGGCGGTCTGGCGGCGGTGGCATGAGCAAGGTGGCACAGATGGCCTCCACCGCTGTTTCCAGCAACTGGAATTGTCCTGCTTCCAACAAAAAGGCCACGTCCCCGCACACAAAACCGTAGTCCAAACTCTCCGCCAACGTCCGCCCAAAATGTCCGGGCTTGCGCTCGAAGTATAGCTTCAATTGGACCACCAAGGGCTGCGGCGTGATGCGCTCGTGGGGGTGGATACCCACCAAGCAGGTCACCCGCAGGTCCTGCAATGCGATGATGTCGTGCGTCGCTGCGTTCATGATTGTGCGGTCACCAATAAGTCAAACAAATTCACCTTCTCGCGGTCGTTGGCATCAAACCCCATGCGCTGTTCATAGCGCTGCAAGGTGGCCAACCCCTCCTCTTCGCTCGCTGCATATTTCGCCTCGAATTCTACGCAGCAGACGCGCAAGGACTTGTGCGTGGCTTCGTAATACACCACTTCGCAATCGGGAAAATCAAACACCCGAATCTCCTTAACGATGCCGTATCCAGGCAACGCGCCAATGACACCCATCCACGCCTCCACGGCATCAGCTTGGGAGCGGGCAGCGCCCAGGTCCAAGTTGATTTCGGTGCGGACCTCGTTGTCGCCACCGCGGCTCTTCAAGGTCAATTGCTGAATTTCTTTGTCGATCCGGTGCCGATAAATGCGGTTGGCCTGACCCGGCGGCACGTAATACGTATCCGTAACCGTCAGCGCTTTCTCGCGTTCTGGCTCCAACGCACGGCATGCCTCGAACAACGCTTCGCGCTCGAAATCCGCGTCTACCACGAATTTGTGTTCGATTTCCAAGAAAGCAGTCGGCGTAGCATTCATCGCTTCACAAGGTAATGGAGGAAGACCAGGTCGCCCTCTGTTTCGGTAGTAGTCAATTCCAAATGGACCGGGACCTCCAGCTCAGGCGCCACTACAGGCACCCCGCTGCTGCGCCCAACTACCACTGGACAGACCGTCAGAATCAACTCGTCCACCGCGCCCGCCGCGTAAAATTCACGGTTAATGATGCCGCCCCCGAAGAGCAGAACGCGCTCGAAACCGGCCGCTTGGCACGCCGCAACAGCGGCCTTCGCTACGCCTTCGCCTCCGTACACCACATTGCGCACACCACATGGACAACGATCCGCTGCCAGCGCCTCGCGCGACACCAGCCATTTGGGCGTATTGGGCTGCGACCAAATGGGTTGATCGCTGGCAAATCCCGAATTCGAGCACAACACCCACGTTGGGTACACGCCATCTTCACGCTGGACCTCCATTACGCCACCACTGACGTTGACGCTGTGGCCACCCACAATCACCGCATCGCATGTGGCGAGCAAACGGCGCAGGTGCGCATGGTCAGCTTCGTTGGTGAAGCCATAGCGCTTGCGTTCCGCATCCGACTCGTTGGGATGGGAAGCGATGCGCCCGTCGATGCTGGCGCCCATGACATTGATGATTCGCATTGGGCAAAGAATCCAGTACAATGATTACAACGAAAGGCGCGAAAAGTTGGAGGGATTTGCTTTTTTCCACGCATTCGTTGGAAGTTGTGGAAAGAGCGTGTAATTTTGCGCTCCCTTATCGGGACAACATACTGACATTAACAACGGGGTTTAGGACCCTTCTAAAACGTTTCTCTCATGGCAACTCGATTGCGCCTCCAACGCCACGGTAAAAAAGGCAAACCATTCTACCACGTAGTAGCAGCTGACGCTCGCGCTCCACGTGATGGCCGATTCATCGAAAAGGTCGGCACCTACAACCCCAACACCAACCCTGCGACCATCGAAGTCAAGCACGACCGTGCATTGTACTGGCTGCAAGTCGGTGCGGAGATGTCCGATACCGTCTACCACAACCACCTCTTGAACGGTGTGAAGAAAGGCGCGTTCACCGAAGAAGAAGCACAAAAGCGCTTCGAAAAGTGGATGGCTGACAAGAATGCTAAGGTTCAATCGAAGATCGATGCGTTGGCCAGCGCCAGCGACAAAGAGAAGGCTGCACGCCTTAAGGCTGAACAAGAAGTGAACGCGGCTCGTGAAGCTGCGCACCAAGCTGCAGAGAACGCTGCTGCTGAAGCGGAAGCCGCTGCTGCTGCTGAAGCCGCCGCCGAAGCCGCTGCTGAAGCCGGCGAAGAAGCGCCTGCTGCTGAGGAGGCACCTGCTGCCGAAGCCGCCGCTGAAGAAGCACCTGCTGAGGAGGCTCCTGCCGCTGAGGCCGCTGCTGAAGAAGCTCCTGCTGAGGAGGCTCCTGCCACTGAGGCCGCTGCTGAAGAGGCTCCTGCCGCCGAAGCCGCTGCTGAAGAAGCGCCAGAAGAGGAAGCACCTGCTGCTGAGGCCGCTGCTGAAGAAGCGCCAGCCGAGGAAGCACCAGCTGCTGAGGAAGCTCCAGCTGAAGAAGAAAGCAACGACGAAGAGAAGAAGGAAGACTGATTCTCATCCAACTGAATATTTGAAAGGGCTGCACTTCCGGTGTCAGCCCTTTTCTTTGCACCAAATTGGGTACGCGCATCATGAACAAGGCCGACTGTTTTGTCCTCGGAAAACTGACCAAGCCCCACGGCTACAAAGGGGCCATGGTCCTCTTCATCGATGCGGATGAGCCCCAAGCGTACGAAGCACTCGACGCCGTGTGGGTGGAAGTCGGCGACCGACTGGTCCCCCACTTCATCGATGCCTTGCGCCCACACAACACGGCGGACAAGTATGTGGTGGAACTGGAAGGCGTGGACACCGAAGCCAAGGCCAAGGCCATTGCGGGCTGTACGGCATACCTGCCCACCAGCATGCTCCCGAAGCTCGACGGCAACACCTTCTACCTGCATGAAGTAAACGGCTGGACAGTCACCGATGCCCAAGGCGATGCGATCGGCACCATCCGCAAGGTGCTGGACTACGCCATGTACCCCATCCTCGAAGTGCACGCAGAGGCGCACAACAAGGAAGTTCTGATTCCACTTCCGGCGCAGATTGAAGTGAAGGTGGACCGTGCGGCGCAATCGCTCGCCGTGGACTTGCCCGAAGGATTGCTCGAAACTTACCTAGGGCAGGATGCTGCGGAGGATGGTTGGTGGGACGGCGACGAAAGCCAATAGGCCATCGCTAAAACTCCATAAGGCGGTGTTGACAAGTACATTCCAGTTAACACAAAGGACATGATGTGTCGGATAAGTTTGGAGAAACCAACCCACACCGATGACATCCACTCCACCGAACGCCGGAACCGCTCCCACTCCTTCCCCTTCCAAAGTCACCACCAAAACCTTCGTGCTCGATACAAGCGTTTTGCTTTTTGACCACAGCGCCTTGTCGCGGTTTGAGGAAAACCAGGTAGCGATTCCCATCACCGTTCTGGAGGAACTCGATCAGTTCAAGGTGGGAAATGAAACGAAGAATTTTGAAGCGCGCGAGTGCATCCGCATTATTGATCGCCTAAGCAAAGCACAAACACTTCAGGATTGGATTGACATCGACAACGGAGAAGGCGGAAAGCTCAAAATTGTCCTGCACAAGGAAAGCGAGCACAGCGAAGCCAACCAGGTGTTTGGCTCCAAGTCCAACGACCACCGCATCCTCGACGCCGCCCTCAAGCTCCAGAAGGAAGACCCTACCACTGTAGTCACCTTGGTCACTAAGGACATCAACCTCCGGCTGAAGGCCAAGGCTCTCGAGCTGCCCGCCGAAGATTACAAAAACGGCCAAGTACGCGACGTCAAACTCCGGTTCACCGGCAAGACCCTCATCGAAGGCGTCGATGCCGACGACATCCGCAAGCTCTACGTCCAAGGTTCGACGCGTAAAATCACGATGCTCGACCCCTACCGCCAGAACAACCATTACTACGTTCTGCGCAACGGATCATCAAGCGCCCTCGGTTACTTCAGCGAAGCCACGCGCTCCATCGAGCGCATCGACAAAGACTACGCCTACGGCATCAAGCCCCGCAACGCCGAGCAAGCCTTCGCGCTGCACGCCATCATGAACCCCGATGTTTCATTGGTCACCATCTGCGGTGTGGCCGGTACGGGCAAGACCCTGCTGGCGCTCGCAGGTGCCCTCGAACAACGCAACCGCTTCGACCAGATTATCCTCGCCCGCCCCATCGTCGCTTTGTCCAACCGCGACATCGGCTTTTTGCCCGGCGATGCCGAAGAGAAGATCAACCCGTACATGCAACCCCTCTGGGACAACCTCAATTTCATCAAATCCCAATTCGGGGAAAACGAACGCAAGAGCCGCGTCATTGAGGAACTCAAGGCCCAGAAGAAAATCACCATCTGCCCCCTTGCCTACATCCGTGGCCGGTCATTGACCAACGCCATCTTCATCATCGATGAAGCGCAAAACCTGACACCGCACGAGGTGAAGACCATCATCACACGCGCAGGAGAGAACTGCAAAATCATCTTGACCGGTGACGTCCGCCAAATCGATACGCCCTACCTCGACGAGCAATCGAACGGACTCAGCTACGTCATCGACCGCCTGCGCGGCAAAGACCTGTACGCCCACATCACCCTCGAAAAGGGCGAGCGCTCTGACCTAGCCAACTTGGCGAATACGTTCCTCTGATTTAGCGGCGCACGACCTTCCGAGACACGGTTTCTCCGTTGTCGAGTGTCCAGCGCACGACGTCCTGACCCATCACCGCCGGCATCTCCATCACAGATGTCGAGCCAGGTTGATTTGCCCCGGGGCGA
>CALKYI010000314.1 GCA_938003665.1 uncultured Flavobacteriales bacterium | reverse complement strand
AAGCTCAGCCAGTCGCCCACGTGCACGAGGTCAAAAAACCGCAGCACGGCATCATCACCATCACCTTCCACGACTACAACATCGGCCCCTTGTTGCTGAAAAATTTCCATGCACACTTCCATGCGAATGCGGGTGCGCTTGTGGTCCTCTGGCGTTTGAATCATCAACACCACGTGGCTTTCGTCACCGGTTTCCCATCCGACCAGTTCATTGTGGTTCATCTCAGGGAAGACGTGGTGGGAACACAGAAGCTTGGCGTTTTCATTGAGTTGTTGACGCCACCGGATGGCCAAGCCCTCCTGCGCTGTGTCGCTGTAGAGCAGGACGTTTTTGCCCTCGACCAAATCGGCCAGTGCTTCTGCCCGCTCGATGCAATTGGCTTGGTTGGCCGTGAGGTGGCTCGCAGCGGAACCGAAGGCACCGTAAACGGCTACCGGAACCAATCCCGCGGCGTGCAAAACGTGCATGACAGAGGTGAAGGCAAAACCAAACTGCGAACGCGGTGGCTCTCCGCCAGGAATGCGAACAGATGGCCATGCGTGCTCATCGCACAGAGCGCCCAATTTTCCGCCTGACGTAATGGCTACGACCCGCGCACCCGCTTTCACCGCAGCGTCCAGCGCCGCCAAGGTCTCCTCGGTGTTGCCCGAATAGCTGCAGGCCACCACCAACGTCGCGTCGCCGGTCCACGCTGGAACGGTGTAATCGTTATTCGCCACAATGGGCACAGGGCTCGCGTCCGCCAGCATTTTGGAAGCAATCGATCCACTTATGCCGCTTCCGCCCATGCCCAAAATCAAGACGTTCGAGGGCGTCCAGCCGTTGAGGTCAATGGGAGTGCTTTGGGCGATTTCCCAGGCCTGTTTCAGCTGCTCGGGAAAGGCCGTGATGAGGCTGCGCATTTTTTCCATGGTGTCCTTATTCCGTCCACTCAAAGGTAAGGCCAAAGCGCACCATGCGCCCGGGTTGAAGGACGCTGCCGCGGTCGGCGTATTGCACATCGAAGACGTTGTCCAAACGAACGCTGCCGCTCCAAGCCAGGCGAGCGCCGTCGTTGCCGTTGAACGACACCTCAGCGCCCCACAATTGAAGCAATTTTGCGTCTTCCCATTGCATGGCTACCCCGTTGCGTTCTTGCATGCTGCCCCGAACGGTGAACGCCAACGGACTGCCCCCTTCGAGGCGTACCAAGGCATCGTACTTCGTTCGGACAAAGTCCAACACGTAATTGGACGTGAAGCCTGCCGAAGTGCGATTGGCATCCATCCACGTTGCCGACACCCGGGCCATGGTGATCCGGGGCACATCAGCTTGAGCAGCGGTGTACTGCACCGTGAGGTCACCGCCTTGGAACTCAATTTCGCTCAAATTGGCCGCTTCAAACACCGCGCTTCCGTCGTAGCGAACCCAGTCGATCAGGTTCGTGCCTTGCCGGTAAAAACGCGTGGCCTCAACCATCAAATTGGACGCATCGGAAGGCCGCATCACCATGCGGAATCCCGCCTCGGCATGATTGGCATATTCGGATTGCAACGAGTCGCTGCCAATGGCCCCGCCGATGTTGTAGTACAAATCTGTGAAGGAAGGGTGGCGGACCGATCGTCCGGCAGAAGCAAAAAGCCGTGCATGCGACCCCAACTTGCGCACCACCTGCGCCGCCGGGAGGAAGGAATTGCCAAATCGAGAGTTGGCATTGAGACCGGCCGTCGCCGTCGCCAACCAATTGTCCGTTGACAACTTCGCAGAGGTGTATGCGTCGAGGTTTTGCCGTGCCTCACCCAATGTGTAGGGGCTGTCCTCCGGTGCATCGGCCAGCGGTTGACCCAATCGATTGGAACGGATGGCTTCAGTACGCGCGTCTGCCGCAGCTGAAAGCGTCCAATTTCCGGATTTCCACTGAGCAAGGGCATTCGCAGCGCCCACCAACGACCGGTGCTCGTTGGCTCCACCGTACCAAGACAGACCGGGCGCGTACAGTCCCGCGGTATCCGGTGCGCTCATGATGGGCAACAACGCCACATAGAATCCATCATCCGTCAACTCGTACCACCCCGCCCCTTCCCGGTACAACTCAAACCGGTCTTGGTGAAAACGCCCGTGCACTCCGCCGCTGAAACGCCATTGGTTGCGGTCCGTATTCCAGGTGATTTGCGCCACTGCTGCGCCCGTCTCCTCGTACTGATTTGGGTAAACGGACGTGTAGAAATTCTGTGCGCCGAAGGCCTTGGTCTCACCGGCCAACAAGCCCTTGAAGCGGTGAGCACCCGTAGACCAGGTCCATCCGTACATCAAGCGCTGAATGGTCGCGTCGGCATTGGAAATGTGACCCGAAGTGCTCGCACGACTAATGCTCAAACCATGGCTTACGTTGCCCGTGTTCCAGTCCACGTGTGCACGGATACGCTGCCAATCGAAACTCCCCAACTCCGCACTGAAGCTGGCCCGGTTCGCACTCGACCCGGTATTGGTCTCCATGTTGATGGCGCCGGAGAATGCCCCTACGCCGGCCCAAGGCCCTGCACCGGACTTCACGACTTCCACGTGGCCGAGGTCTTCAGGGTCGATGGGAATGTTCATCAGGTGGTGGCCGGTATGCGGAGCACTCCAGCGCATGCCGTCCACCCGCAACGCGACTTGCTCAAACGATCCCCCGCGGATGCTGATGTCCGTTTGAACGCCCCAGGCGCCTCTGGTTTGGACGTCCACCCCCGGAATGAACTCCAGTGCTTCGGTGATGGAAGCCGAGGACTGCCATTCAGCCGGCTGGAGCACCGTCAAAGACTTGGGTGCATCCATCAAGCTTTCGCTTTCAAAATCCACCCCAATGACCGCGGCTTCATCCAAAGCCACGACAGCCCGGGTGGTGTCCGCGATTTGCCCGGCATTAGCCGCCCATGTGACGGCGAGGGCTGGAACGAGCAGCGCGCGTTTCATGTTGTTCAATCTCATGGCAGTTGTCAATCGTTTATTCCGCGCAAAGCTACAGTGCCTACACGACATCGAATTACCTTTGCGCCATGCAACGAACGGAACAAGAACGCATCCGACGCGAATCCCTGGCCGCATTGCGCGCCCTTGGAATCGAACCGTACCCCGCCGCTGAATTCACCGTGACCCACCGCTCCAAACGGTTGGCCGCCGAATTCAAAGACGGCATGGCGGTGACCCTCGCCGGCCGCATCATGAGCCGCCGCATCATGGGCAAGGCTTCATTTGCCGAAATCCAAGACAGCGAGGGCACGTTCCAGTTGTACCTGAACCGCGACGAGTTGTGCCCGGGCGAGGACAAAGCTTTATACAACACCGTTTTCAAAAAGCTCCTCGACCGGGGCGACTTTATCGGCATCTCAGGCGAAACCTTCACCACGCAAACCGGCGAACAAAGCGTCATGGTCAAGGAGTTGACCGTGCTCTCGAAGTCTTTGAAGCCCCTCCCTGCGGTGAAGGTGGACGAAGACGGAAAGGTGCACGACGCCTTCGCCGACCCGGAATTGCGCTACCGCATGCGCTACGTAGACCTCGTCGTCAACCCGGGCGTCAAGGAAACGTTTGAAGCCCGATCTAAGGTCATGCAGACCATCCGCACCTCATTTGACGGGGCCGGTTGGTTGGAGGTGGATACACCCGTGCTACAGGCCATCCCTGGAGGAGCGGCAGCTCGACCGTTCGTGACCCACCACAACGCGCTCGACATCCCGCTGTACCTACGAATTGCCAACGAACTGTACCTCAAGCGGCTCATCGTGGGCGGCTTCGAAGGGGTCTACGAATTCTCTCGAAACTTCCGCAACGAGGGCATGGACCGGACACACAATCCGGAGTTCACTGTGATGGAATTGTACG
>CALKYI010000313.1 GCA_938003665.1 uncultured Flavobacteriales bacterium | reverse complement strand
CCACTGTACCATCCCACTGACAGACGACGGGGTGCTCGCCATCGACGAGGGAAGCAGAACGTGCCGGAGAGGCTGTGGATTCCCCTGTTTATCCGCACCCCATCGATTTGAATTGCCTACCCCATTGCGACGTTTTTGGCGACAATGGATACACCCGGGAGGAGATGAAGGTGTGGAATGAAACCAAGAAAATATTGAGCGATGAGGAGGTGCACATGAGCTGCACAGCGGTTCGCGTTCCGGTGATGGGCGGGCACAGCGAAAGCGTTTACCTCGAATTTGAGCAGCCATTTGAACTCCATGATGTGCGTGAAAAGTTGGCCTCATTCCCCGGCGTGGTGGTGCAGGACGAACCGGCGCACAACCGGTACCCCATGCCCCGCACGGCGGCGGGTAAGAACGACGTGTTCGTGGGCCGCATTCGGCGGGATTTGGCGAATGACCGCGGGCTTCACCTGTGGATTGTAGCGGATAACTTGCGCAAGGGAGCGGCGACCAATACGGTACAAATCGCCCAGTACCTGCTCGACCAAGGGCGTTGGGCCTGAGGCTACTTGATTTCCGCAGAGCACGCGCTATCTTGCGTTGCGAACGGCTCATGTAGCCACCACAACCAAGTCTTCCTCCGATGCGCCAAACGCTCCGACTCCTTTTGGGCAGCGCCCTGCTGATTGCATATGCAGGCCTTTGCCAAACCCTCTCCGCACAGACCAAAATCAAAGGCACCGTGATCGATGCCGAAACTGGCGACGCCCTCCCTGGCGCCTCTGTGTTCTTGGAAGAATCCCGCATGGGGACCGTTTCGGATTTTGACGGCCGCTTTGAATTCACCTCACGTGAGACGGGAGCTGCCGAGTTGGTCATCAGCATGATCGGGTACGAAACCTACCGGCAAGCGTGTACCTTGGGAGTTGACGCGTGGGTATTGGACCTCGGGCCCGTCACCTTGCAGTCCTCCACCATCGGCCTGAGCGAGGCCAATGTCATCGCTTCAGTGGCCATCGACCGGGAGACGCCGGTGGCGGTTTCCACGTTGGACGCCAAGACCATTCAAGAGCAATTGGGGGACAAGGAATTGGTGGAAACGCTGAACATCACGCCGGGTGTGTACGCCACGAAAAGCGGAGGTGGATTCGGAGACAGCCGCATCAACATCCGGGGGTTTGACCAACGCAACGTAGCGGTATTGATCAATGGAATCCCTGTCAATGACATGGAAAACGGTTGGGTGTATTGGTCCAACTGGGCCGGCCTAGGAGACGCGGTCAATACCATGCAAGTGCAACGCGGCTTGGGCGCCTCGAAGTTGGCCATTAACTCCGTGGGCGGTACGTTGAACATCATCACGAAGGCCACGGACACGAAAAAGGGCGGAAGTCTGATGCAAAGCATGACGGACTACGGCCGTTACAAAACCATGCTGTCGTTGAGTTCAGGGGTCATGGAAAACGGATGGGCCGTCAGCGCCGTCGGCAGCCGAACCATGGGCAATGCTTACGTTGATGCCACGTTTATTGACGCCTGGAGCTACTTCCTCACCGCAGCCAAAGATTTCGGGGCGCATCGCCTCGTCTTCACGGCCATCGGCGCCCCACAGACCCATGGTCAGCGCCGAGGCCAGCTGACCGTGGACCGTTTTAATGACATCCAGAACCTCGGATACGAGGCGCACCGTTGGAATGACGACTGGGGGTACCTCAACCGGGGTGGGCAGGAAAATGAGGTTCTGAATGCCCGTGTCAACGGGTACCACAAACCCCAGTTTGCCTTGAACGACTACTGGCAGTTGAGCGAGCGCACCAACCTCGCCACCAGTTTTTACATCAGCACGGGCAAGGGCTACGGCTCGCGCTACGATGGCACCAGCAACCCCCGCGTCAGTGAGACGTACGTGGACACTGCAGGCGTCGAACGCTCGGTCAAAACGTCCCTGAATTGGGATTACCTCTGGGATTCCAATGAGAACAATTCCCAGCCCGTCACGTACGCGGCTGACCAGATTGCTTATGACGTAGACGCCCAGGCGTGGATCGATACGCTCCACGAGTTCGGCGACCCCATTGTGGTCGGAAACGACACAATCGTCGGGGGCCGCAGCCGCAGCGTCATTGAGAATGCGCACAACGAGCATTTTTGGACTGGAATCCTCTCCACGTTGCGGCACGAAGTCAACGACCGGGTGAGCCTGATGGCAGGTGTGGATGCACGGTATTACAGCGGCAAGCACTTCACCCGCGTGAACAATCTCCTCGGGGGAGATTTCTACCTCCAGTCCTTCAGCAGCAGCGACGGTTACGGCGTCAACCCGGATTACGCGTTGATGGCCCAACCCGGTGACAAGGTCGATTACGACGACATCGGACGCGTGCAGTATGCCGGAGGGTTTGGCCAAGTGGAATACAAGGACGACCGATTCAGCTTGTTTGGCGCCGGCACCATTTCGTACACCACCTACCGCCGCATCGATCCTTACAAGTACTTCCGGTATGAAGAGACAGGGGTGCAGGAAGTCACCCAGATCAATGAGCAAACCGGCGAACTTGAAACCACGGAAGAATTCGTTTATGGCATCAAGTCCCAAAAGGCGAGCAGCGTCGGGTACAATCTGAAAGCGGGTGGCAGTGTGCGCCTCGGGGAGACTAGCCACTTGTACCTCAACGGGGGCTATTACTCACGCGCCCCGTTTATTCGTTACGTCTTCACGAACTATTCCAACGTGTTGAGCAACGATCGTCTCACGAATGAAAAGGTCGCTGCCGTCGAGGCCGGTTACCGATTCCGCTGGCGTGGGATTTCCTTCGATTTAAACGCCTACCATACCCAATGGCGCGACAAGAGCATCATGAGCAGCCCGTTGCTGCGCCCCGACGGAACTGAATACCGAGCGTTCATCACCGGCTTGATCCAGACGCACGAGGGCGTGGAGATTGAATGGCGCACCCGCCCCACGGCATGGGCGGAAATCGGCGGCATGGCTTCCTTCGGCAACTGGCGTTGGGACAACGACGTCAATGCGGAGATTACTTCCGAAGAAGGCGGGCAAGTCCTCGAGACCCTCTACATCTACTCCGCGGGCTTGAAGGTCAGCGACGCGCCACAATCGCAGGTGGGCTTTCTCTCCAACTTCAACGTGACGAAGCGCCTGCGACTCGGGGCCAATTACGTGTATAACTGGAACCTCTACGCTCGCTTCCAAGTGGACACCGACCGCACGAATCCGGACCGCGCGGGATTGCAACCGGTCATGTTGCCGGCGTACGGGTACCTCGACCTCCGCGGCAGTTACCGGTTTGAAGCGGCGGGCATGAACTGGATGGCCAGTTTGAATGTGCAGAATGCTTTGAACAACATCTACATCAGCGATGGTTTCGAAACGTTTGTGACGGATCCGCAGACCGGCGAGAAAATTCAGGGGACCGTGGAGAACGGCAAGCTCGAAGGCTACTGGGCGTATGGCCGCACCCTCTCGGCGACGCTCAAAATGATGTTCTAAACAGAAAAAGCCGCCTCGAGGGCGACTTTTCTGGAGCCGATATGCGGACTTGAACCGCAGACCTACGCATTACGAATGCGTTGCTCTACCAGCTGAGCTATATCGGCAAAGCGTCGGCAAAAATACGCAAGACTACGGGCTGAGGTTGCGTTTTGGAGTGGGGAAATTTTAGCGAATCACGTCGCCGGCTTGTGTGCCTTCTTCTGGCGTCACGAAACGCAGCGATCCGTCGGCTGTCTCCGCCATGAGCACCATGCCCTGGCTTTCAATGCCACGGATCTTGCGCGGCGCCAGATTTACCAACAGCGTCACCCGGCGACCCACCACGTCTTCAGGTTCGAAGTGTTCTGCAATTCCACTGAGGACGGTGCGCTCATCGAGGCCGGTGCGGATGGTTAAATTCAATAGGCGGTCCGCCTTGGGAACCCGTTCGCACGCGACGACCTCGCCGACGCGCAAGTCCAGTTTTTGAAAATCTTCGAATGTCATGATGTCTTTTTGGGGTTCGCATTCCGCTCTGCCACCGGTGGCTTCTGCACGGGCTGATTCAAGTTTGGCCACTTGGGCATCCACGACTTCAGCTTCTACTTTTTCGAAAAGGATGGGCAGCTCTCCCAAGGTGGTTCCTGCCTGAATCATGCCGGGTGCGGCATCGGTCCACGCGGGCTGTGTGATTCCGAATGCGCCTTGCAACTTGGCCGCGGTCTTCGGCAAGAACGGCTCCATGAGCACTGCACAGTTGGCAGCGACTTGGATGCACGTATTGAGGATGACCGCTGTCCGCTCGGGATCGGTCTTAAAGGCCTTCCACGGCTCCTGCTCGGTCATGTATTTGTTGCCCAAGCGCGCAATGCCCATGGCGGCTTGCAGGGCGTCCCGGAAGCGATTGCGTCGGATGAGGCCTGCAATTTGTGCAGGGGCAGCAGACAGCGCGTCCAGCACATCGCGGTCGGCTTCGTTTAAGTCGGCTTCGCTGACAGCAGGCACGGAACCTTCATAGTACTTGCGGGTCAGCACCAACACGCGGTTCACGAAGTTGCCGAGTACGTCGGCCAATTCGTTGTTGATTCGGTCGCGGTAATCAGCCCAGGTGAATTCGCTGTCCTTTTGCTCGGGCATAATGCTCGCGAGGACGTAACGCAGCTCGTCGCTTTTCCCGGGGAACTCGTTGAGGAACTCATTGACCCACACCGCCCAATTGCGCGAGGTGGAAATTTTGTCGCCCTCCAAGTTCATGAAGGCGTTGGCCGGAACGTTCGAAGGCAGAATGTAGCCGCCGTGTTCCCGCAGCAAAATGGGGAAGATGAGGCAGTGGAAGACGATGTTGTCTTTGCCAATGAAGTGGATCAATTCCGCTTCGTCGGATTTCCACCAATCCTCCCACTGGGCGCCGGTTTTTTCGGCCCACTCCATGGTCGAGGTGATGTACCCAATGGGGGCGTCGAGCCAGACGTACAGGACCTTCCCGTCTGCGCCTTCAACGGGGACGGGCACGCCCCAGTCCAGGTCACGGGTCATGGCGCGGCTCTGCAGTCCGCTGTCGATCCAGCTGCGGCACTGGCCACTCACGTGCGCTTTCCAAGTCGACGCGTCGTGGTGCGGTTGGCCTTCGAACGTGCCGTTTTCGATGTACTCCTTGAGCCACCCTTCGTGACGGCCCATGGGCAGGTACCACAAGGTCGTGTCCTTGAGTACAGGCGTGGCGCCGCTCAGAGTGGAGGTGGGGTTGATGAGGTCGGTGGGAGACAGGGCGCTGCCACATTTCTCACATTGGTCGCCGTACGCACCGTCTGCCTCGCATTTGGGGCAGGTCCCGGTGATGTACCGGTCCGCTAAGAACTGGTCCGCTTCAGGATCGTAGAACTGGGCTTCCGTCTTGACTTCGAAGCTGCCCTTCTCGAGCAGGGTCAGGAAAAAATCCTGGGCTACCCCGTGGTGGCGCTCGCTGGACGTTCGGGAATAGTGGTCGAACGACATGTCCAATCCTTCGAACGCCTGCTGCATTTCTTCGTGGTACCGGTCGACGATTTCCCGGGGGGTGACCCCGTCTTTCTTCGCCCGCAACGTGATGGCCGCACCGTGTTCATCGCTGCCGCACACCCACACCACATCCGACCCGGCCATGCGCTCAAAGCGCGCACGGATGTCACCCGGCAGGTAGGCGCCGGCGACGTGGCCGATGTGAATCTGGCCATTGGCATACGGCAAGGCCGACGTCATCATCAAACGTTTGGGGTACCGGTATGAGGGTGTGGATGCCATGGTGCGCTTTAAAGTGGTGCGAATTTCGGGCATTTTCCGCATCCCTTCCCATCTTGCGTGGAATCATGCCATTCCCCTGCCAAATCCCCAAGGCGCTGCAGTCGGGCGACGGCGTTCTCCTCGCCGCTCCCGCTCGGTTTGTGACCGCCGAACAAGTCGCTGCTGCAGAAGCGCACGTCCGTGCAGCAGGATTCATGCCCATCGTTTACGACGGGCTGCTCGAGCGGGCTGGGCAATTTGGTGGGTCGGATGCGCACCGTTCCAATTACCTCAATGCGGGTTTTGCCGACGCGCAGGTGCGTGCCATCTGGGCGATGCGTGGGGGCTATGGGTGTGGCCGACTGTTGCCGCTGTTGGATGCCGATGCATTTGCTGCAGACCCGACTTGGTTGGTGGGGTTCAGCGACATAACGGCGTTGCACGGGTGGGCACAGGTCCAAGGCATTGCGTCGCTGCATGCACCCGTGGCGAGCACCTACGGCCAAGCTTCTGCGCGCATCCAGCAAGGCATGTGGCAGGCTTTGGAGCAAAGGGAGGATGGGCGTGAAGCGGGAGAAACCGCCGTCGTTGGGGGCAATTTGTCGGTTTTGTACAGCCTGCTTGGCACGCCCTACTTTCCACCGATTGAGGGGGCGTGGTTGCTGCTGGAGGATTTGGATGAATACCTCTACCACGTGGACCGGATGTTGCTGGCTTTCCGGCTGGCGGGGATTTTTGACCGCGTCCGAGGCGTGTTGGTAGGGGGCTTTACCGATCTGCACGATAACACCATCGCTGACGGGCAAGCGGTGGACAATCCGTTTGGACAAGATGTGCGGCAAATGCTGGCAGAACACGTGCCCGCCGCCACGCCTGTTGTGCACGGAATATCGGTTGGTCATCTGACCGAGAACGAGTCCGTCATCTTGGGTGTTGCGTCGGCCAAATCGGTGCATTGGACGCGCGGGTTTTGACCTAATTTTGAGGCATGTACGGTTCCATGCAATCCCACCTCGAGTCCGAACTCGAGCAAATCACCGCCGCCGGTCTGTTCAAGTCTGAACGCGTCATCGCGGGCGCTCAAGACGTAGAAATTACACTCACCGACGGGTCGAAAGTCCTCAATTTTTGTGCGAATAACTACCTCGGATTGAGCAGTGATCGACGGGTGTGTGATGCGGCCAAACGCGCCATCGACACCCACGGGTTTGGCATGTCAAGTGTGCGGTTCATCTGCGGCACCCAGGACATTCACAAGGAACTCGAAGCGAAGATTGCGGAGTTTCATCACACCGAAGACACCATTTTGTACGCTGCGGCATTCGATGCGAACGGCGGGGTATTCGAGCCATTGCTAGGCCCAGACGATGCCATCATTTCCGATGCCTTGAACCACGCCAGCATCATCGACGGGGTGCGCTTGTGCAAGGCGGCGCGCTACCGGTATGCCAATGATGACATGGCGGATTTGGAAGCCCAACTGCAAAAAGCCCAAGCAGCCAATCATCGGTTCAAGGTCATCGTGACCGACGGGGTGTTCTCGATGGATGGGTATGTAGCGCAAATTGACAAAATCTGCGACCTCGCGGAACAGTACGATGCGCTCGTGATGGTCGATGAATGCCATGCGACGGGCTTCATTGGCAAAACAGGACGCGGGAGCATTGAATTGCGCGGCGCCTTGGGCCGGGTCGACATCATCACCGGTACGCTGGGCAAGGCCATGGGCGGGGCCATGGGCGGGTTTACGACGGGACGAAAAGAAATCATTGAGATGCTGCGCCAGCGGTCGCGGCCGTACTTGTTCTCAAACAGCTTGGCTCCGAGCATTGTCGGGGCGTCGTTGGAGGTATTCAACATGCTGAGTGAGTCCACCGAACTCCGCGACCGGTTGGAGGAGAATACGGCCTACTTCAAAGCGGGCATGCGCCGCGTCGGGCTCCCCATCAAAGACGGCGAGTCGGCCATTGTTCCTGTCATGCTTGGCGACGCCAAGTTGTCCCAAGTGATGGCCAACCGATTGCTCGAAGAAGGCATCTACGTCATCGGGTTCTTCTACCCTGTTGTCCCGAAAGGCGAGGCGCGCATCCGGGTGCAGCTGTCCGCAGCCCACACCCGTGAGCAATTGGATCGGGCCATCGAGGCCTTCCGCAAAGTCGGCGACGAACTCGGGGTGCTCGAGGCGAGCTGATGAGCCCAGCATCTCCACACGTATTGATTGTCGGCGACGGACTCGCCGGCTGCCTTGTCGCGTGGGAATTGCACCTGCGCGGCTGCTCTTTTGCCGTGTGGAGCGACGGCAGTCCAGCGGCGTCGGATGTGGCTGCCGGAATGTCAAATCCCGTTTCTTTCAAACGAATTCTGCCCCAATGGAATGCCCGGGAGCAGCAGGATGAGGCGCGTGACCGGTACCAATTGATCGGATCACAGGTCGGCGCGACGTTCTGGCGCGACGTTCCCATTGTTCGGATTTTTCCCAACGAGGAGTACGCCCAGCGTTGGGCGGAGCGTGCCGCAGGCGGCCACGGAGTTTCTCCGTTCATTGAGTTGCTCGATGCTGGAGAGCTACATGAAAGCATCAAAGCGCCTCACGGCGCGGGTCTGGTTCCCGACGCGGGTTGGGTCAACGTGGTGGCCCTGACGGAGGCGAGCCGAGCCAAGTGGCAAGGAATGGGCCGTTGGGAACAACGAGCTTGGAACATGGCGGACGGGTGCCCGGAAGGATTCGATGCCGTCGTGGATTGCAGAGGAACCGGAGCCGTGGAAGATTTGGCGGCCTTTGGATTGGAATTGAGGCGAAACCACGGCGAGGTGCTGCGTGTCAGGCCTTCAGGACCGTGGGGCGACCGCATTGTCAACAACGTCACTTGGGCGTTGCCTCTGGGCGATGGGACGTACCGAGTGGGTTCGACCTACCGCTGGGACATTCACAAACCGATTTGCTTGGATGAATCGCCTGCCGCGCTGATGCAAGGGGCTGCAAACGCCCGATCCGCCATACAGGAAATGGAGTGCTTGGAGCACCGAGCGGGGCTTCGGCCGACGTGCTTTGATCGCCGGCCCATCCTTGGCGTTGTATCCAAGGAACATTCTTATTATCACGCGTGTGTGGGATGGGGTACCCGCGGCGTAACCATTGGCCCGACCGTAGCACGTTGGACAGTTGAGGCGCTGCTGGGGGATCGCGAGGCCGTGCCGGATGAGGTTCATCCCAAAAGATTTCCTACTTTCACAGAAAATTGAAAGTTTGTCAAAAAACAAGGGGGAAAACACAAAAACCCAATGGGAGCTTGAGTTTTCGAAGCGTTGGGTGGCCGTAGGGGTGCACTGGGGCGTACCCAAAACGACCCTCGCAGTGCACGGCTGGCTCATGGCCCAGGCCGCACCGGTGTCCACGGATGACGTAATGGCCGCACTGGATTTGAGCCGTGGCGGTGCGCACAACGCCCTTCAATCGCTGGTGGACTGGAAGCTCGCCCATGCATTCAAACCCCTCGGGGCGAGGCAAGTGCGTTACGCAGCTGAAGACGATCCATTCGCCATGCTCATGGCGATTATTCACAAGCGGCGAGAGCAAGAGCTCGTCCCGTTGGCTGAATTGGCTGAATGGAATGCGGAGATGAAAGAAGAGTTGACCGCCCAAGGAAGAGCGGAGTTCCACGAACGGATCGGGGGCATCGCGCACCGGGCTCGTCAACTGGATACGCTGCTGGTACGAACTGCGCGGGAAGATGAGGGGTGGTGGTGGCGCTGGCTTTTGGGGCCATTGCGAACAAAATGAAATTGCTTCATTTCCTCTTTGGGGATGCTTACCTTCGGGGAAAACGCCGGTTATGTTGCACGAGAAAATAGAACAAGCACTCAACGCTCAAATCACCTTGGAAGGTCAGAGCAGCCACGCTTATTTAGCCATGGCCGTGTGGGCAGAGACCAATGGGTTTGACGGAACAGCGGCATTTCTTTACACGCATGCGGAGGAGGAGCGCCAGCACATGCTGAAGTTGATGCGGTTTGTGAACGAGCGCGGGGGGACGGCCTTGGTGCCTGCATTGAGCGTGACGCAGACCACTTTCAACGGATTGGAACAGATTTTCGAAATGATCCTCGAACACGAGACACGGGTTACCGCGAGCATCAATGACGTGGTGGACACGTGCTTGAGCTTGAAGGATTATACCACGCACAATTTCATGCAGTGGTATGTAGCAGAGCAAATTGAAGAAGAGGGCCTGGCCCGCAAACTGCTTGATAAATTGGCGTTGGCCGGCGGAGACAAAGGCGCATTGTACCTGTTTGACCGCGACATCAATACCTTGGACAACGCCTAACCTGCAACATGCCCGCCTTGCGCTCCATCCCCTTCATTCTCCCGTTCCGCTGGAATGCACGCGGCCTTCGTTGTGCTTTTCTGGCAGTGGCGTGGGCGCTATGCGGGTTGGTCTCGGGGCAGGGATTGAGCAGTTCGCTTGACGAAACCGACACGCGTGCCGTAACAAAAGCCAATTTCTTGTTCCATTTCGCAGCTTCCAATGAGTGGCCGGCGGAAGTCAAGGAGGGCGAGTTTCACTTGACCATTGTTGGGAATGAGCGGTTGCACGCTGAGTTGGTGGACAAGTATGCCATGAAAATGATCGGTGCCCAGCCTCTGCGGGTACACGGCTACGCGCGTCCCGAAGATTTACCCTTGGATGCTTTTCATCACCTCGTTTACTGCGACGTTGGGGGGGCAGCACTCAACCGGGTAGCCACTGCGTTGGAGGCTACACCGACGGTGCTGGTTTCGGACTCACCGGATGGGTTGGAGCAAGGGGCGGTTATCAACTTTGTCGCAAGCGGCAACCGCATTCGGTACGAGATCAATGCGGCCGATGCGGTAAAGAAGGGGGTGTTGATTGGAAATAAAATCATGTCTTGGGCCGTAAAATGAAGACCATGCATATGCCATCGTTCCACCGAATTTCATTTGTCCTTACCATCGGGTTCCTTGTGCTTGGCTCATGGACGGCAGCCGCGCAGAACGCCCTCGAGCGGGCAGAGGCATTGGTCCGGTCTGGAGAATGGGATGCGGCGGATGCGGTGCTGGCCCCGGAAATGGATCGCGCGCCGTATGCCACGGATGCCCGGGCCTGGTTCGTATTGGGCTTCATTCAAAAAGAGCAGTTCAAAGCGAGCGGTGCTTCGGGGTTGGATGCGGATGATCGGAACCGCGCGGTGGGAAGCCTCCAACGCGCACTGGCGATGGGGGCGTTGCCCGCTCGCGACCAGCAGACCGCCCGTGACGCGCTTGACTTTTTGGGGCGCTCGTATTTCCGGGAGGCCATTGAGCGCGTGGAGGGATTCACCCTCGGGGCGGAGCCCGAGATTTTGGGGCTGATGGGCCGTTATGAGGCCGTGTTGCAGGCGTTGGATCCGGCTTACAATGTAACCGAACAGCGGGCGGATTTGCACCGGTACCTGGGTCAAGCGCATGCGCGACTCCTCGAAACGGAGCGCTATGCAGGTACCCCGGAAGAACAAATCCTGTTCGACGGTGCCATCGCACACTACGAGTCGTCCCTCAATTTTGCCCCAGCGCATTACCCGACGCTTTACAACCTGGCCATCACCCTTTACAATCACGGGGTACGGCAATTGAAGCGCATCAACCACGAAACGTCCATGTTTGAACTCATGGAAATCCAAGACGTGTGCGTGGGACTGTTCGAGCAGGCACTGGTTCCCATGGAACAGGCACACCAACAAAGGCCCGGCCGCCTCGAAACCCTCAAAGGCCTGATGACCGTGCACTATGCCCTCTCACAACCAGAGGCATCCGATGCGTACAAACGCAAGATTGAAGCGGTCCTGCAGAAAAAGTAAGCGGCGCGAAAAGCTGCCCTTCCCGCGTTAAATTGCCGACATGATTCACACGTCGGCTCCCCGAAAAATCCAATGGGGCATCGGATGGCGCATATCCGTTGGCTTCGGCGTGTTTGGCTTGGCCGTGGGCGCGTTGTTCCTAATGACGCGGAGTACATTGGAAGAAAGCCAGCAACTCAGCCGCCACATCGACGGGGTGTTGACGCCGAGCATTCAGCAACTGGAGGCCTTGGACCGTTCGGTGAGCGAAACGCGCATCTTGATTCGGCACTGGCTGTCCGTTCAATCCGGACCTCGGGATCCAGAGAAGATCCAATTGCAGCGACTGATGGAGGAGGACATCCCCCAACAGATCCAGGGGTTGTTGCCCCTTGTCACGAACTGGTCCGACCCCGCCCTTCAAGGGCAATTTGATTCGTTGAGTCGGGACATTGAACACCTCTTTCTCGTGTACCGTGAAGTGATGCGGTTGTTGCCAACATTCCAGGCGTACGATGATCCGATTGCCTTGATGGATGCGGAATATTATGCATTGGACGGTTCGAGCATCCCGGCGTTTACCGAATCAATCCGCCGCCATATGGACGCCATGTCCGAGGCTCAAACGACCGCACTCCGCGCGTCGACGGCACAGATGGATGCGTTAGGGACCCAGCTGCAGCTTTATGCCGGGAACGTCGCGTTGGGGATTTTGATCCTCGGTTTGCTCATTGCGTGGTGGGTGACGCGGTCCATCGTTCGGCCCATCGGGGAACTCAAGCGCGCGTTGATTTACATGGGACGGGGCGCTCCGCTGGAACAAAAAGTGGAGGCCACAGGCGATGAAATCGGCGAAATGGCCGTGGCCGTTAACCGGCTCGCAGACGGCTTGAGCCGCACGCGCGAATTCAGTTTGCAAGTGGGTCAAGGCCAATTCGAGGCGGAATACACGCCACTCAGTGAAGACGATGCGTTGGGTCAGGCCATATTGAAAATGCGCGATGACCTCGCCAACAACGAACGCGAGATGGAGGCGAAAGTCGACCAGCGCACAGCGGAAGTGCAAGAGCAAAAGGCCGTGGTCGAATCCCTGTACGGCGACTTGCGCGACAGCATCGACTATGCCAAGCGCATCCAGCAAGCCATCTTGCCTTCAGAAAAAGACCGAGCGAAAGTCTTTGATTCCTCGGCCGTCTTTTACCAACCTCGCGACGGCGTGTCTGGGGATTTTTATTGGTTCCATTCTGTGGGCCGTGTCCGCATGTTCTCCGCCATCGATTGCACAGGACACGGCGTACCAGGAGCGTTCATGAGTTTGATTGGCCACCACGCGTTGGAGCGCATCACCAAGGTGTACACCCAACCAGACCGCGTGCTCGAGCAGTTGAACCGTTCGGCGTGTGCACTGCTCCGCCCAGGTGGATTTGGGGAGGAAAGCGCCCAGGCCGGAGTCGTAAACGACGGCATGGATCTCGCTTTCGTGAGTATAGACATGGAGCGCATGGAGCTGGAGTACAGTGGCGCCAACTGCCCGCTATACCTCGTCCGCAAAGGCATGCTGCAGGAACTCAAGCCCGACAAGATGGCCATCGCTTCGTTCGAGCCGGGCACGCGTCAGTACCAAATGCAGACGCTTCCGCTGGTGAGCGGGGATGTCATTTTTGCCGCAACCGATGGTTTTCCCGACCAGTTTGGCGGGCCGAAGGGCAAGAAATTCATGCGGAAGCGATTCCGGGAATTGCTGGTTCACGTAGCGACGCTCGAAAGCCACGAAATGGAGGCGGCACTGGCCCAGGCCTTTCTCGACTGGAAAGGCGAAGAAGAGCAGGTAGACGACGTCTTGGTCGTCGGCGTGCGGGTTTGACCCCTTACTGTGCGAAAACGGAACCGCGGATTACGCGGGTCTCAATTGGATTGATGATGAGCACGGGCAGCTGCGCTTCGTTGGTGATGATCTGCTGCTCGTAGGTCTGCCCGAGGATGCCCATGAGGCTTTTCTCGTGCAGGTTCATGATGCTGATCAAATCCGCTTCGATGGAGGCAGCGTATCGCACCACGTCCTTGACAAAAGATCCGGAGCTGTGCTCGGAGATTTTGACGGTGTATTCAATGCCGCGTTCTGCAAAGTATTCCTTGGCAAATTCGATGTTGCGCTTGAGCTGGTTTTGCAAAAACTCATCGGATTCCGCAGGGCTGATGATGTGCACGCGGCCGTTGAAATACTTGGCCATTTCGGCGACCGTTGACAGCTTCTGCTTGGTGTCTTGGTGGAGGTCCAACGGGACGACGATGTCATCGTATCCGGAGGCTTTGATGCCGCGCTCCTGGGTGATGATGAACGGCGTAGAGCAATTGGTGACAATGCGCAGGGCCCGACCTCCTGTCAGGAATTGCATGCCCTTGAGTCCGTGGGTTCCCATGATGACGAGGTTGGCGTCTTGCTCAACAGCGACGTCATCGATGTCTTCGAAAATCGATCCGATGCGAACGGCCGTGCGCACGGTGTGAGGGTACTCCGCCGCGGCTGTTTCTTTCCAGGCTTCCATGCGCAACCGGGCATCGGTCATTTCCTTTTTGGAGCCGATGATGTGGAGCAACATGATTTCACTTTCAAACGCCTTACCGACAACAATTGCGTGTTCGAGGGCGATGTCACTCACAGGAGTGAAGTCCATGGGGACAAGGATGCGGTGCTGTGCCATGTGGTGTTGATCAATTTCTCAGCGAAGGTAGTTCTTTACCGATGATTCTAATGAAATTTGTCGCATGGGGAGGCGCCTACGCAAGTGGATTGTGAATGCTGTGGATTCGGATTGGAAATCCTCTGATCGGGCCTTATTAGGCTGGGCAGTGCTCACCGGATTGGCCGCTGGATTGTTCGCCGTATTGCTGAAGCGTGTGGTGGGTGGACTTCACGATGGCATGTCAGGTTTTGCGGAATGGTCGGCCTGGAGTTGGTGGTTGGGCATCGGTCCTTTGATTGGGCTGTTGGCTACGCGATGGGTGGTGCGGAACTGGCTGCGCGGTGAACACCCCGGACCAGGCGTCCCCAGCATCCTTCACGCTTTGTCCCAGCGCCACGGCCGCATCAAGCGCACGTGGATGTTCGCTCCGTTGATTACGAGTTCCCTGTCGGTCGGACTCGGGGGATCGGGTGGTTTGGAAGGCCCTTCGTTGCAGTCGGCTGCTGCCATTGGCTCCGAGATTGGCAGGCAGACGAAACGCACCTTTAACCGCCGACTGCTGTTGATTGGCTGTGCCGCGTCGGCTTCGCTGGCGGCCCTCTTCAAAGCCCCCGTCGCCGCCATCATTTTCGCCGTGGAAGTCATCATGATTGACCTAACGGCCTCTTCATTGGTTCCGCTGTTGCTTGCCTCTTTGACAGCGCTCATTACGGCGACCGCGCTGATGGGGGATGGCAATATTCTGACCCCTCCAGACCTGGACTCATTCCGCATGGCCAACTTGCCGCTATACGTGCTGTTGGGGACCTTGTGCGGCGCCGGCTCGGTGGTTTTTTCCCGCTTGTACCTCGGGGCAAGTGCCGCAGTGAATTGGCTCCCCTCCAGCCGGCTGCGGATTTGGGTAGGAGGCGCGGTCATTGGCGGGGCCATTTTACTTTTTCCGTCCCTGTATGGAGAGGGGTATGAAGTGGTGAATGCTTTGTTCAAAGGGCATGCAGAGATGCTGGCCTCGGACATGTCGATGCGCCGCATCGACCCTGAAGGCTGGACTTTGGTTGGTTTTTTGATGCTCGCGTGGGCACTCAAACCCATCCTCACCGGGGTGACATTGAGTGCGGGTGGCGTTGCAGGGGTCTTCTCACCGGCTATTTTTTGTGGATGGTTACTGGGTTTCCAATTCGCAGTGGTCTCGCGCTGGATGGGCCCCATGTGGTCCATGCCCATCGGCAATGCGGTGCTCGCGGGAATAGCCGGGTTGTTGGCAGGGGTGCTGCACGCCCCGTTGACGGCCATTTTGCTCGCCGCGGAAGTCAGTGGGGGCTATGCGCTGTTCGTGCCGGTCATGTTGACCTCGGGCATTAGTTTTCAGCTGTCAAAGTGGTGGATGCGCAACAGCGTTTACACCCGAGAGTTGGCTGAACGCGGGGAGCTCTTGACCCACGACAAGGACCAGTCGGTCCTCACCCTGATGAAACTGGACGAGATGGTCGTGTCCGACTTTGAAGTCTTGAATCCGCATTGGACGTTGGGCCAACTGATCCCCATCATTGAGCGAAGTTCACGCAACTTATTTCCGGTGCTCGATCGCCACCGTCATTTGCTTGGCGTGGTGGACTTGCAAGACGTGCGGGAGGTGATGTTCGACCAGGCTTTGTACAACAAGCTCAAGGTGCATGAGTTGATGGTTTTGCCCGAAGCAACGGTGGAAGCTACTGGTAAAATGGAACACGTCATGCGTGCTTTTGAACGCACCAATGCAGTATTCCTTCCCGTTTTAGACCAAGAACGGTACATCGGATTTGTGGCGCAGACCACCTTGTTCGATGCCTACCGCAAGTGGCTCAAAGACACGAGCATTCAATAGGCATCAGGCGCCCAGAAAGTCCACTACTTCCTCAAAGAATTCGTCCGGATGGCTCGCGTGAAGCCAGTGGCCGGCGTCCTCGATTTCATGGGACTGAAACTGCATGCACGCCGATTGAAATTGGTCGAGGTCGTCAGCGTTGACATAGTTTGATTTCCCTCCGTAAATGGCGAGTGTAGGTAAGGTGTTCATGCCCAGTGGCACTTGGCCTACCACCGCACCAATAGCCGGGGCCAATACGGCCAGGTTCGGCCGCCACGTGAATCCACCGGATTTTTCACGGCGCAGGTTTTTCATCAAGAAGGCCACCACGCCAACGTCGTCCAACCGCGCCATTAAATGGTTTTCGATAACGGAACGGCTCTCCGCCCCCTCAATTGGCGCCGAAAGCAAGGCGTCGAAGATGGGTCCATGGTGCGGCGCGTAGGCGCGCGCGGCCATGTCGGCGATGACGAGTTTTTGCACGCGGTCGGGATAGCGGTGGGCAAACACCAAGGCCGTCTTGCCGCCCATGCTGTGGCCGATGATGCTCGCGCGTTGGATGTTGCGTTCATCGAGGTAGTGCAACACGTCCTCCGCCATCGCTTCGTAGCTGTGCACAGGGTGATGGGGACTCCGGCCGTGGTTGCGCTGATCGATGAGGTGTACCCGGTGGGTTTCTGCAAACCGTTTGCCCAAGGTTTGCCAGTTGTCCGAAGTGCCCAGCAGGCCGTGGAGGATCACGAGGTTAGGGGCGATTGCTTCGCCCAATTCCCGGCTGAAGAGTTCGAGGCGATCGGGCATCATGCGCGGGGGATGTCCAAACAGGCCAGGTAGGTCTTCACCGTTTGTTCCAGGCCGGCGTACAAGGCTTCGGAGATGAGTGCATGACCGATGCTGACTTCTTCTAAGTACGGCACGTTGGCCGCAAAATGGCCCAGGTTGTTGGCGTCGAGGTCGTGGCCCGCATTCACCCCCAATCCACAGGTGTGTGCGAAAGCGGCTGCACGGGCAAAAGGCACCACCGCCTCGGATTGCCCGTTCGCGTATCCCTGCGCGTACGGCTCGGTATAGAGCTCGATGCGGTCCGCGCCGATGGCGGCGGCGGCTTCAATTTGAGCTTCCTCCGTGCCGGTGAACAGGCTCACGCGCATGCCTGCCGCTTGCAGGGACTGGACGGTTTCTTGGAGGAGGTCCCGGTGCTGTATGACGTCCCATCCGTGATCGGAAGTGAGCGCGCCTGGGGGGTCGGGCACGAGCGTTACTTGTTCCGGGCGCGCCTCCAAAACCAACTCTAAAAACGATGCGGATGGATAGCCTTCCACGTTGAATTCCGTGGTGACTACTTCCCGCAATTCCCGCACATCCGCGTACGTGATGTGGCGTTCATCGGGCCGTGGGTGCACTGTAATTCCTTGAGCACCAAATTGTTGGATGCGCGTGGCGGCTTGGGCCACGTTGGGAACACTTCCCCCACGTGCATTGCGCAGGGTCGCAATTTTATTGACGTTGACGCTGAGTCGTGTCATCCGTACCTTTCGATTCCAACACCTCCGGTGCATTCCATCGGTGGATTGACGCAAAATTACGCCATGTACGCAGAGCGCATTATGAATTCTGACCTCCCGGCCGTGAAGCCCGAAGATTCGGCCGGTCGGGTGCTTCATTTGATGGATGAATACAAGGTTCGCCACCTGCCGTTGGTCAACGGCGATGAGTTTTCAGGGCTCATTTATGAAGACGACCTGATGGACTTGGATGAGGAGACCCCCATGGCGGCCTTTCAAGCGCGTGCCGTTTTTGCTACACCGCAAAGCCACCTCTACGACGTCGTAGGTCAATTGGTCGCTGCGGAGGTGGATGCCCTCCCAGTCGTGGATGAAGGCGTGTACAAAGGGTGTGTCAATGCTGCGTCGGTGGTGCATTTCTTGGCCGAGCAGTCCCACTGGGCGACGCGTGGTGGCGTGGTGATTTTAGAGGTGCCCGAGGGCGATTTGTCCATCTCGGAGGTGGCGCGACTGGCCGAAGGTGCCGGAACGCGCGTTATTGCCTGCACCACTTCTCAACCGGAAAATTCCAGCAATGTCGAGGTGACAATCAAGGTTGCAACGGAAGACATCGAGCCGGTCATCCAGACCTTCCAGCGGTTTGGGTATTCGATTCAATCCTTCCTGCACGCACCGCAACTGGAGGAGGAAATGCGCGAACGATACGATGCGTTCATGCGTTATTTACGACAATAGCCGTTCCTTAGCATTATGAAAATCGCCATCCACGGTAAGACGTTCGCGCCGGAATACGATGATGCCATCAAGCACATCCTCGCGCGCATCCGTGAGCTGGACCCGGCGCCCATTGTGGAATCCAACTTCAAACGGATCCTCGATGAACGCATGGGTCGCGCCAAAGACTGGGAGGCGTTTGACGAGCCTGCTGCTTTGAAAGGATACGATTTGCTCGTGGCCATTGGTGGCGATGGAACGGTGCTCGAAGCAGCCATTTGGGTGCGGGACACCGAAATCCCCGTGCTAGGCGTGAACACCGGACGGCTCGGGTTTTTGTCCAACGTTGGCATCGACGAAATCGACCTCGCTATGGACGCCGTTGCGGCGGGCAAGGTTTGGTACGAGGAGCGTTTGATGCTGCAGGTGGATGTCGATGGTATGGAGCTCGGTGACTTCCCGTATGCCCTGAACGAGGTGGCCATCATGAAACGCGATACGTCGAGCATGGTCGCGGTGGAAGTCCTGCGGGACGACGCCTTTGTCAACAATTACTGGGCGGACGGCTTGATCGTTTCGACCCCGACGGGCTCAACGGCGTACTCCCTCAGCGCGGGCGGACCCATCGTGATGCCCGGCTCGGAAGTGTTGTGCATCAACCCTGTGGCGCCACACAACCTGAACAATCGCCCACTCATTATTCCTGCTGACGGCACCCTGCAATTGGTGGCGGATGGCCGGGAAAACCAATTTTTGCTCAGCCTGGACTCGCGGATGTTCATCCTCGATGGGGGTCGAAAAGTCCAGGTGACGACCGCTCCATTTCGGTTGTTTTTGATGAACCTCGAACACCAGGAATTCTTCAGCACTGTGCGCGCAAAAATGCATTGGGGGGTGGACCCGCGCGACCGCTGATTTTTCGTGGATAAACTCCTCGTTTTGTTGGGTGTTTTTTTCAATTGCATGGCACAATTCCATGTATTTTCGTGCGTTATAGACTCGTTCGTTCGAAAGCCCTAGACCCGTTGGATTACGCCCGCTGCACCGCTTCAAAAATGACATGCTTCGTTGCGCTCTTTCTGGGCGTTTTGATGGTAGTTCCCGCATGGGGTCAGCGGAAGTTTGAGCAATCCAAAGAAATTGGCATCGCACTGGGCACCGCCTACTACAAAGGCGACATCAACCCCAATGCCCACCTCGGTGGCCGGATGACGGTGGGGTACGGCGGATTTTATCGGCACAACTTTTCCACCCGCATCGGGCTGCGCATCAACTACTTCCAGGGCCGCATTGAGGCTTGGGATGCCGATAGCTCCGACCCGTGGCAACAGAACCGGAACCTGCATTTCCGCAACGACGTGAGTGAACTCAGTGCGCTCGTCGAAATCAACTACCTCGATCACCAGATTGGGAATCCTGGAGACCGCCTCACCGCATTCTTGTACACGGGATTGGGGGTGTACACGCACATGCCGGAAGCCGAATTGAACGGCCAGTGGACCCCGCTGCAACCGCTCGGTACGGAGGGCCAGGGGACGACGTGGGGTGAAGCGTACGGGGTTGACGCGTATGGGACGACGGGTGTTTCCGTGCCGATTGGTTTCGGCTTCAAGTCCAACATTGGTCCGTTTACCACATTCAACATCGATTGGGGCGTGCGCAAAACGTGGACAGACTACCTGGATGATGTCAGTGGCATGTACGCTGACCGGGCAGTTCTGCTGCAAGAACGGGGCGAGGTTACGGCGGCGATGGCCGACCGTTCGCTGCTTCCCGAAGGTGGTGTCACGAACCAAGGTGGATTGCAGCGTGGTGACCCATCACGAACGGATGTGTATGCTTACATCACAGCTTCATTGAGTTTTCGAATCAGCAAAAAACCCACCACGTGTTGGTCCGAGATATGAAGGCGGTGGAAAACGAACAACTGGAGCGATGCGCTGCGTGGGGGTTGGATCCGGATCGCATCCCCAAGCACGTTGCCATCATCATGGACGGCAATGGCCGGTGGGCAAAGGAGCGCGGAGAATCTCGGGTATTTGGGCACATGAATGGAATCGATTCTGTTCGCGCCTCCGTGGAAGCCGCCCTCGAACTCGGTGTGAAGCACTTGACGCTGTACGCGTTCAGCACCGAAAACTGGAGCCGCCCCGTTGAGGAGGTGAATGCCCTGATGGACTTGCTTGTTGAGACGTTGATCAAAGAAGTTGAGGCGTTGGGGGATAAGGGGGTGCGCCTGCGAACCATTGGGGACACCGGAGCCTTGCCGGAATCGTGCCAGGCGCAGTTGAAGCTGGCCGCTGAACAGACGGCCCACCAGGAAAATCTCGAATTAATTTTGGCTTTGAGCTACAGTTCAAAATGGGAGATGGTCGAAGCGATGAAGGCCATCATGGCCAGCGGAATCCAGCCGGAAGCCGTCGACGCTCAAGTCATTTCAGACCACTTGACCACCCGGGATTTGCCAGATCCTGAGTTGATGATTCGGACGAGCGGCGAACACCGCATCTCGAATTTCCTCCTGTGGCAAATGGCCTACACAGAGTTTTATTTTTCACCGGTGCTGTGGCCGGACTTTGGCAAGGAAGAGTTCATCGGTGCCATCCGCGATTTCCAAAACAGGGAACGGCGGTTTGGTGGCTTGTTGGACACCAACCACAACGTTGAATCGAAATGAAGAAGACCGGAAAAGCCGTGATGCGATCCCTGTTGCTTGGCTGCACCCTACTCGTGGTGTGTGCGACACAGGTGGCGTGGGCTCAAGTTCCGACCGCGGCGGATTACGACAAGAAATACACCCTAGCCGGTTTGACAGTCCTTGGGGCGGATTACACCGATGCCCAAGCGGTCAAGCTGTTCAGTGCGTTGCAAATCGGCCAGGAGTTGACCATCCCAGGAGAGGAAATCACCCGGGCCATTCGCAACCTCTGGGCGCAAAACCTCTTCGAAGACATTTCCATCGAGTTGGCCGAGGTCCGCGACAACCAAGTTTACTTGGTCATCCGAGTCGACGAATTGCCGCGCTTGACGCGCTACACATTCGAAGGGGTCAACCGATCGGAGCAGGAGACGTTGCGGGGCAAAATCGACTTGCTCACTGGACGCGTGGTGAACGAAAACGTCATGGTGACGGCGCGCAAGCGACTGCGGGATTACTACCACGACAAAGGATTCTGGGACGCCGATATATCCATCACCCAATCCGCTGACACGTCGTTTGAAAACGGCGCCAAGTTGAACATCACGATCGACAAAGGCGAAAAAATCAAGGTCGGTGAAATTGTGGTCGACGGCGTCGCCAACCTGGAGAGCAAGCAGGTGCTCCGCGCGATGAAAGACCTCAAGGAGAAGCGGTGGTACCGCATCTTCAAGTCCAGCAAATTTGTCGAAGCGAACCTCGACCAAGCCCACGGCGAGATCATCTCGCTCTACAACAAGGAGGGCTACCGCAACGCCCGGGTTTTGGGCGATTCCATCTACCGGTTGCCGGAAGGATTGGTAGGGGTGAAAATCGACGTCAGCGAAGGCAATCGATTCCATTTTGGTGAAATCTCGTTCACGGGAAACACCAAGTACCGCAGCACCCAGCTTGATTCCATTCTGGGCATCAAGCGCGGTGACACGTATGATTTAGAACGTCTCGAAACGCGGGTGTTCATGGACCCGAAAGGGCTTGATTTGAGTTCGCTGTACCAGGACGACGGCTACCTCACGTTCCAGGCGATGCCCATTGAGACGCGCATTGAAAACGACACCATCGACATCGAGGTGCGCATGATGGAGGGCAAGCAATTCCGGATTGGCAAAGTCATCGTCCAGGGCAACACCAAGACCAACGATCACGTCATCTACCGGGAGATCCGGACGCGACCTGGGGACTTGTTCAGCCGAACGGATATCATCCGGACCCAACGTGAATTGGCCCAGTTGAATTACTTCAACCAAGAGGCTTTTGGCATCAACCCTATCCAGCACCCGGAAGACGGCACGGTGGACATTGAGTACACCGTAGAAGAAAAGCCATCCGACCAAATTGAACTGTCTGGTGGTTGGGGCGGTGGCCGCGTGGTGGGCACCCTCGGGGTGAGCTTCACCAACTTCAGCGCCAAAAACATGTTCAAGAAGGGCGCCTGGAAGCCCATTCCGACCGGAGACGGCCAGCGACTTTCCATCCGAGCGCAATCCAACGGCTTGTTTTTCCAGAGCTACAACTTGAGCTTCATGGAACCTTGGTTGGGCGGCAAAAAACCAAATGCTCTGAGCTTCTCGGCGTGGAGATCCATCCAGTCCAATGGTCAGCCGAAGCGCATCGAAGGAGAGTTCAACGAATTGCGTCAATCCCTCGAAATTACGGGGGTGCAAGTGGGCTTTGGCCAGCGCTGGAAAAAGCCTGACGACTGGTTCACCATGAACGTCGCCTTGAGCTACCAGCATTTCAACCTCGACAACTACGGGGTGTTCTTCAGCTTCTCCGATGGCGTCGCGAACAACCTTGCCGCCAACTTTACGCTGGCACGCAACTCGATTTCCGATCCGATTTATCCGGTTTGGGGTTCCAACATCTCGCTTTCGGTCAAGGCTACACCGCCTTACAGCAAGTTCCGCCCGGAAGGCACCTACTACGAAGGCATGAGCGACCAGGACCGTTTCCGGTGGGTGGAATACCACAAGTGGAAGGTCAAAGCCGAGTGGTACACGCCGCTGACCCAATCGGCGGGAGAGAATCCGCGCACATTGGTGTTGCGGACGCACGCGGGAGTGGGGCTGATTGGGCAATACAACCGAGCGGTCGGGCTGTCTCCGTTTGAGCGATTCTACTTGGGCGGGGTATTTTTGAGCGGATTTGTTTTGGACGGGAGGGAGATCATCAACCTCCGCGGGTTCGACGACTTATCGCTGACGATGCCGAACCAAAACACAGGTGCCCCAGTCATCGCCAAGTACGGTGCAGAATTACGTTATCCGTTGAGCACGAATCCAAGCGCCACGATTTACACCTTGGCCTTCATCGATGCGGGTAAGACATGGGCCGATGCACGGGAGTTCAATCCGTTTGAAGTGTACCGTTCAGCAGGTGTGGGCATGCGGATATTCCTGCCGATGTTTGGCTTGTTGGGCTTGGATTACGGATGGCGTCTGGACGATGTGCCGACCCTCCCGAACATGTCTCGGGGACAATTCCATTTCAGCATTGGCATGAATATGGGAGATTTGTAATTGAAATTTAGATGAAGATGAGAGCAAAATCATGGATTGTGTTGGGCCTGGCCTTGGTGGTGGGGTACCATGCGAATGCGCAAAAATTCGCCTACATCGATACTGATTATGTGTTGTTGCACTTGCCAGAATACTCGGACGCTCAGGGACAATTGAACCAGATGGCCGTGGATTGGCAGGTGGAGATTGAGATGAAATTGGATGCGGTGGAGCGTTTGGAAATGGCCTACCGGGCGGAGCGTGTGCTGTTGACGCAGGAGATGCGTGGCAAACGCGAGGAAGAAATCGACACCAAGCGACGGGAAGCCCGCGAATTGCAGAAGGCGAAGTTTGGCGTGGAAGGGGAACTGTTCCAGAAGCGCCAAGAGCTCATTCAACCCATCCAAGACATGGTGTTCGAAGAGTTAAAGGACATTGCTTCGGGGAGTGGGTACATGGTCATTTTTGACAAGAGCAACCAGAGCAACATGCTCTATACCAACCCCAAGTATGACATTTCGGATCGCCTCATCAAAGCCCTTGGATTCGTCCCGGGTGAGACCATTGAGCCCGAGGGCGGCGAAGGCGAGGAGAGCAAGTCCATTCAGGACCGCGCCAAGGATGCCATGAACAAGGGCAAGGATGCAGCGACGGGCCGTATGCAAGGCGCTGCAGCCGGCGCACGAGGCGGTGGAAATACCATCAGCCGAAGCAAAAATTGAGGCGTTAAAACGTACATTTACGCGAACTAGAACGATCACAACTTAAGATCACATGATGAAGCAGATTTCATTGGCCATTGCATTGATGGCCGCATGCACACTGACAGGTTTTGCCCAGAAATTTGGGCACATCGATACACAGGACATTTTGTTGAACCTGCCTGAGCGAAGCGAGGCACAAGCGACCATCGAGGCACGTGCTGCTGAGTACGAGACCGAGTTGGCACGCATGCAACAGGAGTTCCAGACGAAGTACGCTGAGTACCAAAGCAAAGGATCAACATGGCCTGCTGCGATTCTCGAGCAGAAGGAACGCGAATTGCAAGCGTTGGATCAAGGCATGCAGGAGTTCGGAGCGACCGTGCAAAACGAATTGGTTTCACTCGAACAGGAACTGTTGATGCCCATGGTAGAGCGCGTTCAAGAAGCCATCAACGAAGTGGGGGCTGAGAATGGGTTCACCTACATCTTCGACACGAGCTCAGGGGCAACGGTCTACACCGGCGGTGAAGACGTGAGCACCCTCGTTCGCGCCAAGCTGGGCATGTAAACTGCCCTGGCGCGCACATGCGACCCATTGGGATTTTTGATTCAGGCATCGGTGGCCTAACCGTTGCAAGGGCAGTGGCGGAAGCCTTGCCCAACCATTCCATCATTTACTACGGCGATACGGCACATCTGCCGTATGGGGAGAAAAGTCCCGCCTTAATCCGCCGGTATGCCACCCAAATCACTCGCGAATTGGTACGCTTGGGATGCGGTTCCATTGTGGTGGCTTGCAATTCCGCATCGAGCAATGCTCTGGACGCTATCCGGGCAGAAGCCGGTGAATCCATCCCCGTCATCGACGCAGTGCACCCGGTGGTTGAGGCCGTAGCGGCCCGATTCTCTCGGGGGCAGATTGGCGTCATTGGTACGCGGGCAACCATCGATTCTCAATGGTACCAGCGGCTGCTGGAGGCCCGCGGATTTGATGTGGTTACGAAGGCGACTCCGTTGTTGGCTTCGGCCATTGAGGCAGGCTTTCACGGAGGGGAAGTCAGTGACGCTTTGATTTCAGCCTACTTCGAGTCCGGTGAGTTCCAAGCGGTTCGAGCCCTGATTTTGGGGTGCACCCACTATCCGTTGGTTGCGGATCAAATTGGTGCTGCGTTGCCCGATTCGGTAGCGTTGGTGGACAGTGCTGAAGCCGCGGCGCTGGCACTGAAAGCTGCGCTGTCCCCTCTTTCCGAAAGGCCAGAAACAGCGAGCGCACGAGCGGATCGCTTCATGGTATCCGATTTAACGGAGTCATTCACGCTGGGGGCCCAGCGGTTTTTTGGGCAGCCCGTCAACTTGGTCGAGCACAAGTTACCTACGGCTAACGGTTGAACCAGCTGGCGTATTCCACGTACCGATCCGCTGTGGCCGTGAGGTGTTGCTGAAGTTCAGGGCGCACGTCGCCTCGCTGTTTTGCTGGCACACCGGCCCATAAAGTTCGAGGCGGTACCACTGTTCCTTCAAGCACTACCGCCCCGGCCGCAATGACTGCATGCGCTCCGATGACCGCACCATCCAACACGACCGCATTCATGCCGATCAATGCACCGGCTTGCACGTGGGCGCCGTGGACCGTTGCGTTGTGGCCGATGCTGGCGCCCTCATCAATCTTTGTTTCGCTCTTGTTGAACGTGCCGTGGATTACGGCGCCATCTTGGATGTTCACCCGAGGCCCAATGGTGATGGGAGCGACATCGCCGCGGATGACGCAATTGAACCAACACGATGACTGCTCACCGAGGGAGACCTCCCCAACAACGGTTGCATTGGGTGCGAGCCAACAGGTCGGGTGGATGGACGGAGCAACGTCACGGCATGGGAGTACAAGGGGCTGATTCGGATTCATGGCATTTCGGGTTTTTCCCACCAACGGGGCCGATCAAAGATGCGCATTTGGCTTGCAAAAGCCGCATCCTCCTCTCCAATTTCGATGACTCCCCTGCTTGTGCGCTGTTCCCATGCGGCATGCAATCGCGCCACCATGTGCAGATGCGTGAGTCCCCGAGCCGAAGTATTGAAGGCACGGGTGTGTTGCTGGAAGATTTCATTGGCCTTGGGTGAGGTCTGTACGACCCGTTGGGTGCTGAGCCAATCCCTGGTCAATGCAACTCGTTCTCGGATGGTATGCAATGCCGGCACGGGTGGGGCACTTGCCACTTCTGCGGTTGACGTTTCCAAATGCAGTGCAAACCGTTCTGCGACAGGGCCCGAGAGGCGTTGGAGGTAACGCTGCATCCGACCTGCGGTGCAGGTGCAATGTGCAGGGCCGTCGTTGAATCGGCCACAAGGACAGGGGTTGGAGGTGGCTACAATCCAACCATTGGGCGATTCAGTCCGGCTTTGACGTGCCCGTGCGAGGAGGAACCCCTCGCCTTCTAAGGGCCC
>CALKYI010000312.1 GCA_938003665.1 uncultured Flavobacteriales bacterium | reverse complement strand
CTCCTGCCGCCGCATCGAGGAATTCTCCGGTACGATTTAAGAGCTTTAAGGCATTCCATTGCCGCGGGTTGTGGCTGGCGGTCAAAATGATGCCACCGTCTGCGTTCTCCTCTGGTACGGCCAACTCCACAGTCGGAGTCGTGCTCAATCCCAAATCGATGACATGGACTCCAACCGCATTCAATGTGCCCACCAACAAGTCCCGAACCAGCGATCCGCTGAGGCGGGCATCTCGGCCTACCACAACGCTTGGTCGCTGCTGCCCGGTGGCCTCCCGAATCCACTGCGCGTAGCCGGTGGCAAATTTCACAACGTCCGGAGGTGTCAAGCCTTCTCCCGGTGCCCCACCGATGGTTCCTCGGATGCCCGATATGGATGTAATCAACATGGCTCAAAAATACCTTAAGGGGACCTCCTTCGTGAAAGAAATCCCGTCGGATGTGAAAAAAGGACTGTTCGAAATGAGGGGTTGAATCCGTTCCCGTCTTAGTTTTGAATGGATGAACGAAGAAGGACGCGCTTATCGGGATGAACCTGCGCTGCAGGGCCTCGTCGAGAAGTTCGAAGCGATGATCGAACACGGCGACCAAGCCTTCTTTGACGTGGACGAATTGGAGGGGCTGATCGAGCATTATTTGGCCCAAAAATCCATTCGAAAAGCCCAATTGGTGGCGCGCTACGCCCACCAACTCTATCCAGCTAACCTCTCTTTGAAACTCAAGCACGCCCAAATCCGCATTGCGTCGGGTCAAGGCGTCAAGGCAGTGCCAATTTTCAAGGTATTGCTGGACATCGAACCCTTGAACGAGGAAGTGCTGATCACCTTGGGGGCTGTGTACAGCCAAATGTCTGAACACAAATTGGCCATTGACTGCTTTAAGCGCGCCCTGGTCTTCGCCGACAAGGAAACACGACGCGAAATCCGCATCGACATCGCGTTGGAATTTGAGAACATGGGGGCTTGGAAGGAGGCGATCCGCAACCTGCATGAAGCCCTTGAAGAAGATCCGCTGAACGAAACAGCCGTCTACGAGTTGGCGTTTTGTTACGAACGCACCGGCCAATTCAAGCAAGCGGCCGATTTCTATGAGCAATTCCTCGAAAAACAGCCCTATTCCTTCGCGGCTTGGTACAGCCTAGGCAATGCATTGCAACAGTGCGGCCGGTACCCTCAGGCCATTGAAGCCTACGACTTTGCCATCGCCATCGAAAGTGCGTTCGGCCCAGCCTACCACCAGAAGGCCGAAGCATTGGTCGCCATGGAACGGTACCAGGACGCGCTGCCAACGTACGAGGAAACCCTGGAATTTGACGACCCTTCACCGGGAACCCGCTGCTACATGGGAGAATGCCTGGAGCGCATCGGCGACCTCGAACGGGCAGAAACATACTACCGTAACAGTCTCGAACTCGATCCGCGTTTTGCGGACGCCTTTGTAGGGCTCGGCGTTCTCGCGGACATGCAAGGGCGCTTACGGGAGGCCTGCTCGTACTTTGAGCAAGCGCTGGAAATCGAACCCAAGCATGCGGATTATCATTTGCTGCTCGGTACTTGCTTGAAGAAATTAGAGGACCACGACCGCGCAGAAGAAATGTACACCCAAGGCTTGTTGTTGGAC
>CALKYI010000311.1 GCA_938003665.1 uncultured Flavobacteriales bacterium | reverse complement strand
CAGAATGCATTTCGCCTCGTGCGCATAGTCCGGAATGTTGAGCAAGTACGGCTCGAACCCTTCGCCATCACCCAGATAAAACTGCAGGTTACCCGCGTGATGTGCTATGCTCAAATCGTCCAGGCCATCGCCATTGAAATCCGCCATGCTCACCCCGTGGCCTAAGTATCCACCGGTATGGCCGGTCCAGATGTCGGCGGAGTTGCTCACATCCAAGAAAGGAGCCTGGGCCTGTCCTGAGGCTGTCACTGCAACCAAGCACAGAAGCAGAGTCACGCGCTCAAGAAGGACGCGTAGACTGTGGACAATTGTACCAGTATTTGGGGCGTGTAGCATTGGGCAACCTCGATTCAAAGGCTCCAATACTTGCAGGTCATTAAAAATAACCCGAATTCTGAACTTATCAAATGAAAACGAGGCAATTACGCCTGCTCATGGGCAATACGAGGCAAACGCCCCCAGCATGATGAGCAGATCGGCCACGTCCACGACGTTATCACCGTTGAAATCTGCCGGACACGCCGCTTCGCAGAGTTGGGTCGTCGGGTTCCAGACGAGTCCTTCGCCGCACACCATGTCCTGAATGAGGCAGGCGAAATCACACGTACCATCGTCGGTGCCTGCGTTGGGATCGAAATTGCAAGCACCCGGATAAGTGCAACCAGCGCAATTCGGCTCGCAGGAAGTGCCTTCTGTGAGCTCGAGCGCTACGGCCACCGGCACATCATACCAGGTTTCAGTGGTGCCAATGGGCCAGGACACCTGGATGGAATCGATGGTCGTGTGGTTGGCCAAACCGAAATGTTCCCACCGGCTGTTTTGGGCGAGGTATCCTTCACCGCAATAGGTTTCGCGGTACCAATAATCAGAACCGGCCCAGAGCTCGATCTTCGAACCGATGGCATCGGCGTTGCTTTCGGTGCCGTGCAAGAGGATGCGCATGACCGAATTGCCGTTGGGGGTGCTGCGCCGAATTTCGGGGGCCGTACCGATTTTATGTGACACAAAATCGATGAATCCGTCGCCGTTGTAATCGCCCACAGCCGAGGCATAACTCAAGGCACTGACACTCTGAAACAAGGAACCCGGCTCAACCAATTCGCCCTCCGCATTTTGAAAGAGCTCGTCGGGTTCGTCGGTGTAGGTGTAAAGTACCTGCGGGTATTCGATGAAATCGGCCAGCCCGGTAACCACATGAAGCTCCTCCCATCCATCTGCGTCAACATCGAGCCATTGGCCGGACCAACACACCTCGTACATCGCGACCAACTCCGAAGTGACATTGGTGTAGTGCCCATCACCGGTATTCTCCAACAAGGCGTTGCCTTCGAGTCCTCCCGATATGTACACGTCCAAGTCTCCGTCCCGATCGTAATCGTGGGGACTCGATGACATGCAGTTCAACCCTTCATCGAGGCCACGAAGCGCGGCTTCTTCCACAAACGTCGCAACACCGGTCTCCGCCGCCTTGTTGTGGTAGAAGAGGTTGGGGTAAATCAATCGGTCTCGAACCACGTGCAAATCCAACCAACCGTCCCGGTCCGCGTCCATCCACGTCGCTTGAAAGCACTGAAGGTTTGCACCTCCCATTCCCAGCTCCATCGTAACATCTTCGAACTCACCGTTACCCAAATTGCGGTACAACTCATTGCCTTGGGGCACATCAACCGAATAGCCATAATTGGATACAAACAAATCGAGCAATCCGTCGCGATCGAAGTCACCGAAAGCCGGTCCGAAACTGCGTCGGTTGTCTTGGGCGATGCCGCACGTTGCGCTTACATCGACCAGGTCCAGATTGCCTTGGTTAATCCAAAGCTTGTTCGGCGCCAAGCGAAACGTAACGAATAAATCCTGGTCTCCGTCGTTATCGATGTCCGCCCAAACAATGCCTTTCGACTCGGCATCAGGCGTTTCCAGATTCAACTCCACCGGCAAGAAACCATTGGCGCTCCCTATGTAAAAAGACAAAGTTCCAGCGTGGTGACCAAAACTCAAGTCATCCAAGCCGTCGCCATTGAAGTCAGCGAAACTCACACCGGTGCCAAGGTAACCACTTGTGTGGTCTGTCTCAACCCCAAAAATGCCCGTGTCGACCACCAATTGCGCACGACCCATACCGCACACAC
>CALKYI010000310.1 GCA_938003665.1 uncultured Flavobacteriales bacterium | reverse complement strand
CATTCGCGCCGGATGCCAACACACAGGCCGTTCCCACCAACGCCATTACGGCGGACTGCATGGGCCTCGACATCGGACCCGAAACCACTGCGCGCTTTGTCGACGCGGTACTGACCAGCAAGACCGTGCTTTGGAACGGGCCCATGGGCGTGTTTGAGATGGCCGCGTTTGCGAACGGAACCAATGCAGTCGCAGGCGCGTTGGCGAAGGCCACTTCCAAGAGCGGCGCCTTCACGTTGATTGGGGGCGGTGATTCCGTTGCCGCCATCAACCAGGCCGGCCTGGCGGACCAAGTCAGCTACGTGAGCACCGGCGGTGGTGCCATGTTGGAATGCTTGGAAGGCAAAGTGTTGCCCGGCATTGCCGCTATCCGCGATTAAACACCTTAGCGCTCGAGCACTTCGCTCATCACGAAGGAACTCTGCACCGTGCCGATGTTGTCCATCGCCGCAAGCTTGTGTGAGATGAACTCGTGGTAGGCATCCATGTCCGGTACATCCACGGCGATGAGGTAATCGAATGATCCCGCAATGTGGTAGCAGCTCTGCACCTCCTTGAAGTCGCCGATGTTGGCTTCGAATTCGTTGAGGAAACGCGCATCGTGTTGCTTCAGTTGGACGTTGCAAAAAGCTCGGATTTGAAGGCCGAGCGCGCGGCGGTTGGTTTGGGCAGCATACCCGGTGATCACCCCGTCATGCTCCAATCGGCGAACCCGCGTAAACACGGCCGATCGACTCAGCCCGGTCTCGTTGCTGAGTTCCTGCATCGATGAGCGACCATTCGCCTGGAGCAATTCCACAAGCTGGCGGTCCAACGAGTCAAGCGGGCTTTTCATTTGTTTCGTTTTAGTCGGAATAGAAGGTGTGTTTCAACACAAACGTACTTTATTTCTGAATTAAACAGAACAATTGCCTCATCCCGGCATCAAATTCCGGCTTTTTGATGAATTTGAAGCATGGCACACCGCGAAACCACTGCCCCGTTCGTTGGCCACAACCCCGCCAACCACGAGGGATCCATCAAGACCCCCATTTACCCCACGAGTACGTTCAAGTTCGCTTCAGCGGAAGAAGGCGCAGCCCACATGGAAACCGCATACGGCGTTCCCAACGCAGCAACTCCCAGCGGTCCCAACGCCATCTACAGCCGCCTGAGCAACCCTACGCTCAACGCTGCCGAACAGCGCCTATCCGCTTGGGATGAATCTGAGGACGCGGCCTTTTTTGCCAGTGGGATGGCGGCCATTACCACGACGTTTTTAGCCTGGACCAGCGCCGACCGCCCCTTGTGGTTCTGCCCCCCTTTGTACGGCGGATCGGAACACTTCATCCGTGAAATCCTACCCGGCATGGGCGTGCACGTTGTCGAAGTAAACCACCTCGATCATCTGGATGCGATCCTCGAACGCGAAGGAGGGCGCAAGCCGGGAATGATCTACCTCGAAACTCCGG
>CALKYI010000309.1 GCA_938003665.1 uncultured Flavobacteriales bacterium | reverse complement strand
ACGTGGATGCATTGGCACGTCGTCGATGGAACGTTCAATGAAACGGAAGGAACGGCGCCAGCGTGCACGGTTTCCGCTTCAAGCCTCGGAAATCCAAACGCCTTTGCCTACCCCAATCCCGCATCCAGCAGCATCCGGATTGCCTGCTGCTCAAGGCCTGTGGGCTCAACGGTCCGAGTGTTCAACAGCAGCGGCCAACAGGTGGTGGCATCAGCGCACTGGTGTGGACACGAACTGGTCTTGGATTGTGCTTCCCTCCCCGACGGGATGTACCACGTCCAATGGGGCGACGACGCCGGCTTCAGCCGATTCGTAGTGGCACATTGATGCCGTTAAAGGCCGAGATCACCCATCAACTTAATGTTGCGCTTGGCCGCCGTTTCGGGGGTTTTGGCACTGGCAATCTGGTGGATGGCATTGAGGCGTTTGCCAGGTAGCATGGCATCGAAGCGGCGCTCGAATTCCGGATCGTCGGCGAGGATGTCCTCGAGATCTTCAGGAAGCGGCATGCCGTATTTGCTGGTATCCGGAACCATATCCACGTTGAGCCAATCGCCCACATGCGCTTCCACGGCGCTCATTTTAGCCTTGCTCAGCACCACGAACCAGGTCCCTTCTCCGGTGGGCAGCAAACCGCAATGCCACGTGAGGGCATCTTGGATGGTGCAGACCCAGCGCTTGTGCCCGGTCGCGCGCATCGGCTCCGCGAACTCATTGGGCAGCTCGAGGTAGTGCATCCCCCCTTCGATGGAGAAGCGTTTGACCGGAGCAGTAAAATTCCAGGTCTGACTCATTCGCAGACGTTGCCAAATTCCGCAATGAGCAGCAATAAATCCTGCACACTCACTAGCCCGTCTTCATCCAGATCGCCCAGGCAACCTCCAGCAGTGCCTTCATCGTTGGAGCCCGAGCCGCCACCGGTGGACGCTGGCCAAGTGGCGTAGGCGCCGTGTACCTGATGCGGCATGCCATCCCCATCAAAATATTGAAGGTTCAAGGTCGCCGAAACTGTGCCTGAGGCGGTGAATTGACCGAGCAGTACCCGGCCTTCTGCGTCCGGTGTGCCGGCATCGCCGGAACCGGGGATGCGGAACCAGGCCCCGCCCACTTCGGAACTGATGACCAGCTGTGCTCCATCCTCCGCGAAGCCATCGATGGCATCGCCGACATAGGTCAAGTCGTCACCGCTGCCGATGGCCAACCAGGTGTCGCCCAGTGCTGCGGTGCCGTCCACGCCGTCCGTGAGCTCGTCGGCGAACGTGGCTCCGAATTCGGATTGGTAGAACGGTCCTTCGTCGCTGGAAACGGTGACGGGGGCGCCGGCCATTCCATACACCGTGGTAAGTTCTACCGCAGGGTCATTGAATGTGGCGTACAACCGGTACGTCTGTTGCCCGTCATTTGTGTCTCCAAGCCATTCCGTGGTCAGCCCCTCCCATTCCGTTGCGTCCATGACGTCCTCACCGTAGAGGCAAGAACCGTCGTCCATGACCGCTTGACCGTCGTAATTGAGGGCATTGGGATCGGTGCAACCGGTGCCGACGAAGATGCAGGTGCCGTTGTCGACAGCGGCGATCGGATTGAAGTTGGCAGCTGCCGGGTCGGTGCATCCTTCCACCACCACCGGTTCATCGTCGTAGACGCAGTCGTCGTAGTTGGCGCCTGTGCCGAACAGGAAAAAGAGTGGATTGAAGTTGGACGCCATGGGGTCAGCGCAAGCGGACAACCCAAAGGGGTCGCCCGTGCCGCTGCACGTACCGTCATCCACTGTCGCGAGGGGATTGTAATTCCAAGCAAACGGATTGGTGCAGCCAAGCACCTCCGCATACGTGCACGTGCCGTCATCGTAACCCGCGTCGGGGTCGTAATTCAAGGCATTGGGATCAGTGCAGCCGGGGGCACCGTCGGGGTATTCGCAAACGCTCTCATCGCCCGCACCAAAGATGGCGGTGAGGGGGTCGTAATTCAGGGCGGCCGGATCGGGGCAACCGAGGAATTGGCACGAACCATCGTCCTCCGTGGCCAGTGGATTGTAATTCAGGGCATTGGGGTCGGTGCAGCCGGGCAAATCCGAGTACGTGCACGAGCCGTCGTCCAACGTGGCCAATGGGTCGTAGTTGTCGGCTTGCGGATCGGTGCAGCCCGATACCGCATCCTCGCCGTATTCGCACACTTCCCAATCGCCGGCTCCCGGGAAGAGCACGGTAAACGGATCGAAGTTGAGCGCGTTGGGGTCCGGACATCCTACGCCCAAGCAGGAACCATCGTCCACCGTCGCCTCAGGATTGTAATTGAGGGCAAGGGGATTGGTGCAGCCGTAGACATCGGTTTGAGCCACTGCGCCGAGCGGCAATACCACCCCAACGAGCACAGCCCACAGCGGAAACAACGGGTATTTTGTCTGCATAATTCAAGAACACGTTATTGAGCAGAAAGTTGCGCGAACATGCAACCCATATCCACTGTTTCCATACCATGATGCGATCGATTATCCTTTTCTGTGCAGCCGGCTTATTCGCCGGCACGGCCATGTCCCAAGGCCTCCTACTTTCGTTGAATCACGACGACGCAGGACTCGGCCTGGCAGCGACCTATCTGGCCACGCAGGAGTACGAAATGGTCGGGGAAAACGGCACCACTTCGGACGGGTATCCCTCCGGCGTCGCGGATTTGGATTGCTTCAGTGAGCGGTTCTTCTACACGCGTCACCCCAACAAGTTGGTGACCTTGGACGCTGTAACGGGCGAAATCCTGCACAACGTCACCATCGATAACCCGCTCGACGCAGACGTTCCGTTCACCAACATTGCTTACGACTGGACCGATGACAAGCTCTACGGCATTGCGCATTGGTACAGCAACGGCACCAATGTCCAGCTCATCTCCGTCGATCCGACTTCAGGCGAAGTGGAGGTGGTCGCCGATGGCCCCGATTACGGCGCATCCTACGGGAGCGGCAACTGCGACATCGACGCCTTGGGCAACCGGTACTTCATGATCGGTGGAGACAAACTCAAGGTGTGGGACACCTCAACAGGCGAGATGATTACCAACACGTACATCCCCACGCTGTTCGGTGGCTTCAACGACGAGGACTGGACGCACTTGATGTACCATCCCGTGGAAGACCGCCTCTACGCCTTGCACATGTGGTATCCGGAGGAATACGATTGGAACGGAGGCTTGTACCAAACCGAAATCCGCCTGGCCCGTATCCACCCCGAGACTGCCGAAGTGGAATGGTACACCGAGGACGCCATCAGCATGGACGGGATCCAGAGTGGACTGTGCGACCTCGACCCCTTCAACAACCGCGTTTTTTATTACCGGGTCAATGGCATGAAAATCTTCTCCACCGAAGGCGAATCCCTCGGGTCCATCTACGACCCGAGCGGGAGCATCTCGCCTTGGGCCAACGTGCAGTACCACGACCTCTCCACCGACCCGACCGCCATCGTGGGCACGGACGCCACAGTGACTTCCGTCGAGTGGGACGGCGAATCGGCGCTGACCCTGCCGCACGGGCTGGGCGGAGCCGTCGCGTTCGAAGGGTGGACCGGGACGGATGGTGAAACGGTGATGGACGAGGCATGGACCGTCACCGATTTTGGCACAGTGCACGTGCACGGACGGCGCACCGGCGACAACGGGCGCGTCGTTGAAGTGCAACGCTCCTACGAAATCGTCCCGGAACCGGTCGTTAACGGGGTGGGCACCTTGAACGCAACCCCGTGCACGCCATCGAGCAACCGACCCACCACCGTATTGAACGCAGTAGGCCAACGGGTGGCAAACTGGCCCAACGACCAAGTTTTCGACCACGGGCTGCCAACCGGTCTATACTTTCTGCACATCGAGGGCTGTCCCACCCGGAAAATCCAAGTTCAATGAACCGCCTTGCCCTCGCCCTCGTCGCCATGGGCCTCATCGCCACAGCGGCCACCAAAAAGTTCACGAGCAACCTCGACATCCCCGAAGGACAGATCTTTCTCCTCGGCGAATACCACGACGGCACGCCTTACGACGTGACCATCGATAACATCGGCAAGACCGACGTGGAAGCACGCATCATCGACCGCAGCACAGACGAACTCATCACCCGCGAATTGCTCTCACCGAAAGCAAACCTTGCCGTGGGAATTCCCGCCGATGCGCGGGTGGAATTGGAAAACCTCGGCGACCGCAAGGCGCACCTAAAGGTGGTGTTGTTGGATGGCTTTGTCGAAGGGATGCGCTACATCGACCGCCCGGACATCATTGAATGACCAGGGTGGCGTGCTGGTTTCCGGAGCGCACCACATAAAGCCCGGGAGCCAGTCCAGACACATCCCACACCGCGGGTGCTCCAGCAGCCCAAACCGATGCGAGCACGCGTTGGCCTGCGAGGTTCCACAGCTCGGCGTGCACATGGCCTTGATCTGAAGTCAGTCCCTTCAACTGGACCCATCCCGACGTTGGGTTAGGGGAGACAAGCAACTCGCTGGTCAGATCCACCACTTCCGGCGCCTCGATCAAGGTCTCAACTTGCCAGCTGGAGGCAAAATGGTTGTCGCGATCGGCTGATACCCGCACCAACGCTTCTTGCTCGGCCACCGGAATGGGCCACGGCGCAACAGGTTCGTACTGCACAAAGTCCACGACCATGCCGGCGCTGTTGTGCAGCAAGATGCGTTCGCCTTCGTTGGCGAGTTGGCCGCTCTCCCACTGCACGACCGCATCGGGTACGTTGCCGAAGAACGAGGCATCACGAACCACCCACGCCTGCTCTCCCGGTCCGAGGACCAATGGGAAGGACTGCGTCCACGTCACCGCGTCCGTCAGGCTGTAGCCGAGCAAGTCGATGGGCGCATCGCTGTCGTTGCGGAGCAGGAGCCACTCGCGGTTGGGATCGGCGATGCCGGCGTATCCAAATTCTACAATCGCAAGGTCCCGCGGCACATCGGACCACAGGGTCGACGCGCCGTATCCTACTGCGGACGAGCCAGCCTGCAACGCGAAATCGTAGCCGTCCGGGTCCACGAAGAGCGGGTTGGCTTCGACCACCTCGTCGTACGCCAGCGTATCCGAATCGTACACCGCCTCCGCCACCAGTGCCGTCGAAAGCGAGTCCACGAAGACCGGCGAATGGCTCGTGTTGGAGAAAATGCTGTTGGTGACAACGGCGTCGCCGCCGCCCATGCCCGGGTTTTTCTCGTATACGCTCACGCCGTATTGGTTGGCGTAGAAGGTCGTGTGGTCAATCTCCGCGGCGCCTTGGTCCTTCATGGCCACGCCCAACGCACAGTGTCCGATGGTCATGTCCTGAATGACCGCCGTAGAGGCTTGGCCGATGCTGATGCCCTTGTCCGTGCAGTGATGAATCAGGCACGATTCAATGAGGGTATTGAACGAGCCCTCGCCCAAGTCGATGCCGTCGCTGTTGAAACCGTAAAAGGAGTGAATGACGGAATTGCGCACCACCCCGTCGTCGACCACGTCGTAATCGATGGCATCGGTGTCAGGTTGGTCGTTGCCAATGAACGTGCAGCCATCGATGAGGCCCGAGCCGTGGCGCACGTTGATGAGGTCGCCCGTGATGTCGGAGTGCAGGGTGCAATTCGTGAGGGCGATTGAGCTGTGCTCGGCATACACAGGGTTGCTGTGGTTGGTCAGCAGCTCCACGTAATCGAGCGTCACATCGGAGAACCACGCCACCACGGCCGCCCGGTCGTGTACCGGATGGTCGCCGTCGGAGGCGTTCTCCACCACGGCGTGGCGGATGATGCTGGGCGCGGTCGCTTGGTCAAATTGGATGTTGCCCCACGGGGCATCGTACGCCGGGTTGAGGCGGAACGCCAGCGGCGCTTCGGGCGTGCCTTCAGCGACAAGCGCCCCTTGCACCCGCAACTGCGCGTCCGTGGGGAACCAGATTTCAGCGCCCGGCTCTACGGTGAGCGTCACGTCCGGCAGCACGGTGCTGGTGCCGGTCGCGAGGTACGGCGAGCAGTCTGCAGTGAGGACAAGATCCTCCGCGATGGTCTCGGGCAAAATGCATTCGCCGGTCGGTTGGTAGCGCGCCACGTATCCGGCATCGCCAGTGAGCATGACGGGTAGCGGGTTTTCGGTGGAGAGGATCTGTTCGAGCGGTGAAAACGCGGACAGCGTCAGGTCAAAACTGATGTCTGAGCTGGTCAGGGAATACTGGTGAATCTCGACGGCCAGCACGTTGGTGCCGGGCTGCAAATCGATGGCCACGGTGTAGTCGTTCCAATTGCTTTCGGCATCGCCACCGGCAAAATCCACCGAGAAGGTGTCGAACGCGATGTCCCCATCGGGCATGTTGCTGCGGAACACTTCTTCGCCGTTGAGGTAAACCACAGCCCCGTCGTCGCGCCGCAGCTGGAAGAAGCCGGTGGTCGACGTAGCCTCGCTAAAGCCGGGGTTGAAAGCGTGTCGGAAATAGGTTGTGGTGTGCTTGTTGTCCGGATCGCCCCCGTAGGAGACGACGGTTGTCTCGTCGCCGTCGCCGTAGCCCAGCTCGGCGTCGCCTTCATCCCACGCCGAGTCCTCGTAGTCTGGCATGCGCCAAGCCGTGCCGAGGTCCTCCCCGCTGTCGTTGTATTTCCAGCTCGACCCTTCCTGGACCCATTCCACAGAAGCCACTTGCGACCACCCGATGAATTCATGGCCGGGCTTGGCTTCTGCCGTGAGCTCGAACGCCATGTTTGGGAAGTAAGGCCCGGTCCACGGAGCGCCGGGGATGAGAAAATCGTTCAACCGCACGCGTCCCGCCTCGAGAGGCAGGTTGCTGGTGTAGAGCTGGACGGCCGGGTCGAGGTCGAATTCCGAAGCGAGGTCATCGAGCATGAACGGCGAGCGTTCGCTGGCAAATGTGCGCAGGTCTTCGATCTCCTCTTGCCAAAACTCCACGGTCTCAATGCCGTCGCCATAGGACGACGTCGTCCCGGTCCACCGTTCCACGTGGTGCGGCACTTCCAGCGCGATGTAGCCCGCCCATTCGTCGATGACGGAGGTGACCCGCGCCGGGTGAAACGACGTATGCAAGTGGTCGGTGAAACGTTGGGCGAACTGCTGGGCATAGGCCGGGTTCTCCAGCGCGTGCCGGATCCACGTGCGGGCGTAGTCGTAGTTGTCGTTATCGAACTGGGTGAAGTCGGCAAGGTCGTCGTTGGTGGAGCCGCTGAAGCCGCGGTCGAGGTCGGTGAAGACGTACCGCCACTTGCCGCCGGTTTGGGGCTTCCACAGGACCACATTGTGGCCCCAGCTGCTGTTGCTCGCCCAGATTTCTGTCGACCAGTAGTCGGCAAAATCCTGCATGTCCACCTCGGCCGAAAGGGCATCGAAGTTGGCCTGCACGGTCAAGTCCTCATTGAACAGCCCGTCCATGACCCAATACGCCGAATCGCTGCCTTCTTCGACGATGCCGTCGTCGGTAATCAGGTCGAACGTCCCGGCGGGGACGCCGTGGTTCTCTTCCACAAATTCCTCATCCACCCGCGAGCGGATGTTGTGAATGCCCATGTACTCGCCATTGACAAAGACGATGCTCGGGCGGAATCCCTGGTGGTCGATGTGGACGTTCTCTTGCGGCAGGTGCTGGCTCAAACCGTCGCGCATCAGGGTGTAGGCCCAGTCTGAGCCGCTGGCGCGCAGCACGAAGTTGTCGAATTTGGACCGGTCGCGGTCGTGAAACAAAGGGTAGTCGAGGCTACCGCTTCCATACCCGCCGCGGAAGTAAATGCCGAGCATCTTTTGGGGCAGTTGCCAGCTGTTTTGGCCGTTGATCTTGACGCCGGCGCGCTCGTTGAACACCGCTTCATTGTTGCCGTCGTTTTCAAAAAACTCCACATTGACCGGCCACTCCCAATCCGGCTTGAAGTCCTGCACGTAGATGCCCGTATCCGCATCCCAGAAATAGTCGGGGTCGGTCACCAGCGAGAAGACCGGCAAAGGCCGCTCGCCCAGCGACGGATCAAAAAAGTAACTGTGGGTCTGCGTCGGTCCGGGGATGTGATCGTCTTCAAACACCCGTGCCCTCAGAAAGGTCGTCGCCTCCACGTTGAGCGGCTCCGTATAAAGTTCGTCGTCCAGGGTCGGCGCTCGGCCATCGGTGGTGTACCGAATCTCTCCGGTCAACGCCGTGAGTTCCACGCTCAGCGCCTCGCCGTAAAACCCACCTTCCACCGAGAAGTACGGGATGCCGTGGATGATGCCTTCAAAGGCCGTTGCTGTGTTGTTGCTGGCACCGAGGGTAGGCATGTCAAACCAAGCCCACTCGGCGGCGGCATCTGAGGCGCGACCATAGCTAATGTCGGCCGATTGCGTCGGAAAGACCACGCCATCGATCCATTGACCCATGGCGTCGTACACGGCGAGTTCCTCGCCAATGCTGCTGAGTTTGAAGGAGCTGTGCAGTTGGCTGGCTTCTGTGTTTTCGCCATCGCACCAGACCAACACAAAGCCCCCCGCCCCTATGGTCACGCCATCGGGAAAGGTCCATTTGGTGGTGTCGTTGAAATTGTCTGTGAGGTGCCAACCGCTGAGGTCCAATGCTGTCGCGCCAGCGTTGTGTAGCTCGACTACGTCACCCGATCGATCAAAATCCGGGTCGTCGGCGAGCAAGGAATTGGACGCCACCAGTTCGTTGATCACCAGTTGGCCTTGAGCCGATGCTGCGGTGCCCACACACATCAGCCAGATGATCCAGCGCATCGCTTTCATTACAGGATGTACGTCAGTGCGCCCAGAAACGTTGGGTACGGAGGAACGGTTGGCCCTGGGCATCCACGCCTGAGAACTGGGCGATGACCAAGCCGCGCACGCCCCAATCGGCTGTACTCAGCGTGTGGCGACCCGCAGGCAAATTGACCGAGCGCAGCCACCGGCCGTCCACCGCGAAGGCGTCGAGGGTCAAATCCGTCGCGTTCTCCACGTTGACTTCGTATTCCGTCGCCCAGATGCGGGTGGGCTGATCGGGATCGAGGCAATCGGGGCACTCGATGCTGGTCACGGCCTCGTCAAGGGTGACGTTGGTGCCGCCGTAGGAATCGCCGCTGTTGCCATACGCACCATTGGCCGCCAACATGCTCGCGTAAAACGTGACCGGACCTTCTCCCCCATCCGGAGCACCCCAGTACAACCCGAACGTATTGCTCGAACTGAGGTCGTTTTGCTCCACGATGTGGCGGCCATTGACGTCTTCGAGTTGGGCGTTGCCGGTGCAGCCGATGAAGGTACCGGCATTGCTTCCGTTGGCGAACACCGCGGTGGCGTGGAAACCGGATCCGGCCGGTGCGCCGGTGGCTCCGACGGT
>CALKYI010000308.1 GCA_938003665.1 uncultured Flavobacteriales bacterium | reverse complement strand
GTACCGTTTTATCCCTTGAATTCAAGCACTTTGTTCAGCGCCATGCTGAATATCAGGTATGGCGTTTTCTTTCCGGCTCCGGTTTCGGTTTCGGCCAAGCGCGGCAAATACGGGTACGTCAGTGCGCCCAGAAACGTTGGGTGCGAAGGAAGGAATTTCCGTTCGCGTCCACTCCAGAGAATTGGGCAATGACCAATCCGCGCACACCCCAGTCCGCTGTGCTCAAGGTGTGGCGCCCGGCTGGCAGGTTCATCGACCGCAACCAGCGTCCGTCCACCGCGAAGGCATCGAGGGTCAGGTCGGTGGGGTTTTCGATGTTGACTTCCTGCTCCGTGGCCCAGATGCGCACGGGGTTCGCGGGGTCCAAGCAGTCGGGGCATTCGATGTCGGTCACGGCCTCATCCAACGTCAAGCTGGTGCCGCCAAATGAATCGCCGCTGTTGCCATTGGCCCCGTTGCAAGCGAGCATGCTCGCATAGAAGGTCACCGACCCTTCTCCCCCGTCGGGCGCACCCCAGTACAGTCCGAAGGTGTTGCTGTTGCTCAGGTCGTTTTGCTCCACGATGTGGCGGCCGTTGACGTCTTCCAGTTGGGCATTGCTGGTGCAATCGATGAAGGTGCCCGCGTTGCTTCCGTTGCCAAATACAGCCGTGGCTTGGAACCCGTAACCGGCGGGTGCTCCCGACGCGCCAACCGTGAACTCCACGTAGTACTCGGTGTTCGGCACGAACGTCTGCACCGGAGTGTCCGCTCCTGGGAATGGATAGACGGCGATCGAAGGGGTCACCGTGTAGCTCCCGCCGGAGTGGCATGCCGTGCACACTTGCTGGCTGCCCGGTGCGCCGGTGCGGTCCTTGTTCTGTTGCTCCGCCACGCCGTTGTGGTGGGACATCAATGTCAATGCAGAAACGCTTACGAAAAGGAGGCCAACGAACGTAGAACGGATGTGCATGTCAATAATTTTTTAGCAATATACGCCAGCTGGCCCCGACCGATTTGCGGCGTTCTGCGATAGTCGTTCCCACGCTCCTTCTGAGTGCCATGGGGTCCAATCGCATTTTCTACTGGTCCTTGACCGCCGCCTGGGGCGGGTTGCTTTTTGGATATGACACCGCTGTCATCAGCGGCGCCGAGCGCGCCGTGCAGGCCTTGTGGTCGCTGGACGATTGGTGGCAGGGGTTCACGGTTTCAGCCGCGTTGATCGGCACGTTCTTCGGGGCGCTGGCCGGCGGGCGGTTGGGCGACGGATTGGGCCGCAAAAAGTCCCTGATCCTCATCGGCCTGCTATACACGCTGAGTGCCTTGGGCTCTGCGTTGACGGCATCGTGGGTGTGGTTCGTAGCGTTCCGCTTCATCGGGGGACTCGGTGTGGGCGCTTCCTCGGTGGTGGGCCCCACCTACATCACCGAGATTGCGCCGACCGACAAACGAGGACGCATGGCGGCCTTGTTCCAATTCAACATCGTCCTCGGCATCTTGATGGCGTTTGTGAGCAACTACCTCCTTCTGGATTTCGGCGACGAGCCGTGGCGGTGGATGCTGGGGGTTGAGGCGGTGCCGGCGGTGGCTTTCTTGGCCCTCGTGTTGACGGTCCCCGAATCGCCGCGTTGGTTGGCGGCCGTGAAGGGGGATTCGGACTCAGCTGCGGCCATTTTGCGCCAAATTGGGCATGCAAATCCGGAAGCCGAATTGGCCCATTTCCAAACCGCAGATGCCGCCCACTCGAACACAGGTGACGGCCTCTTTTCTGGCACCTACCGCTTCAGCATCGTGCTCGCGGTGACCATCGCGGTCTTCAATCAAGTCACCGGCATCAACGCCATCATCTACTACTCACCGCGCATTTTCGCGCTGGCCGGCCTGACCGCAAACGCTGGATTCCTAGCGACCATCGGGGTGGGCTTGGTGAATTTCGTAGCGACGCTGGTGGGCATTCGCTTCATCGACCGCGCGGGCCGCAAGCGGCTCATGGTCATCGGAAGCTATGGGCTGATCGCGACGTTGGGCTTGGTGGCGTGGTGCTTCTATATGGAAAGCGGTGGGCTGCTGGTGCCCATCCTGTTGTTCTCCTACATCGCGTTTTTTGCCCTGTCGCAAGGGG
>CALKYI010000307.1 GCA_938003665.1 uncultured Flavobacteriales bacterium | reverse complement strand
GGCATGATGTCAATGGAAGCTCGGAATTTCATGGTCGGCTATCGGTTGGTTTTTTGGATATAGGCTCCGCCTAACGCGTACAAAAGTAATCCCACGAGCATTCCCAACCCGAGCGCACGGCCAAAAAATGCTGACACCAAACCTAAGATTGTGATTCCCGCCAAAAAGCCCGCTCGACGACGGTCAAAAGCCGGGTTCTTCCCCCACCCTTTCAGGTCCAACATGGGTCGGCGGCTCACCATCCACCATGGGATCAACGTGCTTCCAATGAACACCGCGACCAACATGGTAAACACCCCGCCCAATCCATACAGGCCCCACGACCCGTGCATCTCGTATTGCGCACCCACGAGCAAGATTCCGATCCACCACAGCGCGCCCGCCGGTGCAGGCATGCCGCTGAATCCCGACGCGTGCTGGCCTGCGGCGGCCTCCACGTTGAATCGCGCCAGCCGGTACGCCGCGGCCATGGCCATGGTCAAGGGCAGAAACTTCAACGGTGCCGGGATAGCCGGCGCCCAAGCGTGCAACATCATCACCCCCACAACGGCCGGTGTCACGCCACTGCTGACCGCGTCCGCGATGCTGTCCAGCTGCGTGCCCATGGCTCCATCCGAACCGGCCCAACGCGCCGCGATGCCATCGAGCAAATCGAACAGCTGGCCCAACAACCAAATCCCCGCCAACGCCAGCATGCCCCAACCGCGCCAGTCCTGTGACAACGCCCCAAAATCGTAAAACGGCTCCGCTTCCATATGGCCACTGACCGATGCTCCGAAGGGCCAAATGAAAACGCCCACAATCACCAACACTCCGCTGAGCAAATTGCCCATCGTCAAGGCGTTGGCCACGTATTTCTTCGCGCTCATGGTGCGAATGTACATTTCCCGCCGTTGGATTGTAACCTTGGCCCGTTCGTTTTCGTATATTTGCCAACCCTGACGGAAACGTCGGTTTTGATGGTCCGATGGCCGAGTGGCTAGGCTCAGCTCTGCAAAAGCTGCTACAGCGGTTCGAATCCGCTTCGGACCTCCATCTCCAAGAAGCCCCAAGCAAACGCTTGGGGTTTTTGTTTGGGCCGAGCGGAGGATTACCGATATTCGGGCCAACCCTTAACGCACACTTCATGGACTCCTCAATGTTCGACACCGCCACGTTTGCCGCCCTGGCGACGGCCTACCTTGTCATCGTAGTGCCGATTCTGATCATTGTGCTCGTCGCGAGCTGGAAGATTTTCACCAAAGCGGGCCAACCGGGTTGGGCCATTTTCATTCCATTCTATAACCTCTATGTCTTTACCAAGGTCCTGTCACGACCCAAGTGGTGGATCCTGTTGTACTTCTTCGGCATTGTGCCCTTCGTGGGGTC
>CALKYI010000306.1 GCA_938003665.1 uncultured Flavobacteriales bacterium | reverse complement strand
TCACGTGGCTCGCTTCCGACCGTGTGCAGTGGGATTGGAGCTTCGCCAAAGGCCTGAACCATGAATACGGCTACCAAGCGCTGGGCGTCAGCTGGCTGATTGGAGATTGAGCCTCGCGCGTCAGAATTGGTGGTCTTCCTGCCTACATTTGAACCGAAATTGAAAACCATGAAATACTTTACACTAGCCCTTGCTACACTGGCGTTTGTTACCGTCAATGCACAGAACGTTCAGCGCGAAAGCGTTCAAGTTGAATACATCAGCCGTCCGAGTGAGCCGCTTCCAGCCGGCGTGACGACCTACAACGTTGTGGTCAATCAATCCTACCGCGACCAGTACGAAGCCGAATTGGCGCAATGGGAGATCGATACCCAGTTGGCGCAGGAGACGTACGAAGCGGAGATGGAGGCGTACAACAGCAAAGGCACCGGCGCCAAGATTTTGGAGCGTGCGCTGCTCGACGAGAAGAAGCCTCAGTTAGTGTTGCCTGTGCGGCCCGTTCCAAATGAGCGCCTGTTCGAACCCGGCATCATCAGTTCCAAAGTGGACCTGCAGGGGATGACCCGCACAGAAGGCGGTGCCACTGTAACCATCGAAATTCAATACTTCGAGGGGTCGGCGCCGGAGGATGGTCAGCAGGAGATCAAGGACAAAGAAGGCAATGTTTCGTACAAATACTACCGCACGATGAAGTACCGCCAGCCGGTGCGCTACACCATGCAACTGCCTGACGGATCTGTGGTCATCGATGAGGTGCTGACTTCTTCGGAAGATTTCACCACCCACACGTCCAACAAGTACACCAGCAAATCAGCCTTGAACAAGGCTTGGAATCAAACAGCGGTCAACAGCCGATTGAGCCAAATGTCCGTGGAGGCGGGAATGTTGGCCATCAACAACATCCTGAACGACCGCTTTTGCTTCGCGAAGAAGACCCGTCCGATGACCATCTACCATGCGAAGACCAAAAAGAAAGTGGATTACACGGACTTGAACAACGCTGCTTTGGACATGAAAATGGCCATGGAGAAGTACATCGATAAGCCCGAAGAGGCAGCCGAGGGCATTCGTGCATGTGTTGCCGTTTGGGAGGCTGCTTTAGCGGAAGCGGATTTCGATAACAAAAAGGCCCGGATCAACCGCAAGATGGCCGGTTTGATGTACCTCAATTTGATCAATGCCAACATCTGGTTAGAGGATTACGACCGCGTCGATGTTTTGTTTGACGAAATGCGCCGTTTGGATACCAAGAAGAGTGCAGAAGGCACTGCGGACGGGCTGGATTCCTTCTCAGAAGATCAACGCCGCCGCAAGGAAGTCAATTCCTGATGCAGTCATTCGTTCAGCCTTATCGCTGAACCACAAGTTTATTGCTGATTGGCCCGTAGCGCACGATGTAGATGCCTTCGGGCCAATTTTTTGTCGAAAGGGTAGGCGTCTGACGGGCTTGCAGAGATTTCGCGTCCAAGGCCACCACCAATTGCCCTCGGGCGTCAAAGACTTCAATGCCATGGCCAGGAAACGGTTCGCATTGGAAGGAGGCCGCAGTAGGATTGGGCCAAAGGTTCAATGATGA
>CALKYI010000305.1 GCA_938003665.1 uncultured Flavobacteriales bacterium | reverse complement strand
TCGATGACCAGCGCCCGCGTTTCGTCCAGCGCGTCAAAACGCTCTCCGGACCAATGGAATGATTGTGTGTACACTTCATCCCGACGCGCGTCCATCACGGCGATTACGGTCGAACCCGCTCCGATGGTTCCGTCAGCCACGCTATGGTATGCTTGAATTTCGAGGCTGTTGATGGCGATGAGCGGGATGCCTTGGGCGTGGCAGATGCCTTTGGCCGTGGAGGTGCCAATGCGCAATCCCGTATAGCTCCCGGGCCCTGCACACACGGCCACAGCCGACAGATCTGACGCCTGCCATCCTACCGCAACCAGAGCGGCATCGATCATGGGAAGCAGGTTGGAGGCGTGCACGTGCTGTTCTTCGCAGCGCTGCTCGGCGTGCACGCAGGCATCGCCGTCAAACAGTGCGACGGAGCAGGACAGGGTTGACGTTTCAATGGCTAAGATGCGTTCGCTCATCGTTCCGCTTCCGGCTTTTCGGTGGCTTTGATTTCGACTTCATTGCCGTCCTTGAGGGTGCGTGACACGCTTTGATACGGGCCAGTTACGACAGTGAGTGAGGTGTCAAGGCCTGATTTGATTTCGATGTAGCGGTTGTCCTGGATGCCGGTTTCCACGCGTTGCCAACGGACTTCTCCGTTCGGCTCCAAAACAAATACCCCCAACTCGTCTTCCTCTTCGTCCGCTTCTGATTCACGGGTGGTGACCGATTGGATGGGAACCGATATCACCGCGTCTGCACTTCGGGTCAGAACGTCCACTTTGGCGCTCATGCCCGGCCGGAACGGTGAGGCAGCGTCTTCCAACGTGGTGAGCAGTTCTGCATAGCTCTCCGGTTGAAGCCGCACCTTGACAGAGAAATTCGTCACCTGGTCCATGGCGAATCCGTTGAGCCCCGCGTTCAATGCCGTGTTGCCGATTTCGGTGACGGTCCCGAGGAACGTTTCGTCCAAGTACGCATCCACCTCCACTTCGGCTTCATCGTTCATGCCAACGCGAACGATGTCGCTCTCATTCACTTCGACGTCCACTTCCATGATGGATAGATCGGAGACCTTCATAACAACCTCACCCGCGGTGAATCCGTTTCCTTGTACGCTTTCACCCACCTCCTTGACCAAGGCTGTGACGGTGCCCGACTGGGGGGCGAGTAACGTGGTTCGGCTCAAGTTGTCCCGGGCTTCTTGCACAGAGGCCTCAGCACTTGATATCGCAAATTCCGCGCTGCGGATGGACTCCGAAGCAGCGGTCAGGGTCGCTTCGGCGCTGATGAAGTTGGCTTCGCCGGCATCGAAATCCGCTTGCGAAACGACCTTGTCACGGAACAACTGCTGGGTACGCTGCCAATTCTTTTCAGCAGCGAAAAACTGGGCGTTGGCTTGGGCGTGCTGGGCTTTGGCGGATGCGAGGTTGGACCGCGCACTGTTGGCCGCGGCTTGGGCCCGATTGAGCGCTGCTTCGTACAAATCCGGGTTGATCTGGACGAGCAAGTCGCCCTTCTCAACTCGGTCGCCTTCCTTCACGGGCAAGGCGATGATTTGACCGCTCACCTCGGCGGTGATGTTGACTTCGGTCTCCGGTTGGATCTTGCCCGAGGCCGAGACGCGCTCGACAATGTCCCGAACGGCAGCCTGTTCTACGTCCACCTCGTCCAAGGTCTCTCGGCCGCCGTACCACTTGCCAGCGATGCCGAGCACCACAATGGCAACGACGCTGATGATCCAGAATTTTTTCGTGAATTTCATGGCAAGGGGTTATCGGAAGGTCATGGCTTTGCCCATGTAGAAGTCGAGGATGCGGCTCTTGAAGGCCAAATCGTATTTGGCGCGAAGGGCGTTGACACGGGCGTTGTCATACAGGGTGCGCGCGTCGGCGTAGTCAATGGCGGTTGATGCTCCGGCTTCGTAGCGCTTTTCCGTATTCAAAAAGGCGCGCTCTGCAGCAATCAGCGAGGCTTCCTGCGCCACGGATTGTTCGGAGGCAGCCCGAGCATCTGCCCATGCCGATTCGATGCTGGTGGTCAGTGTTTGCTTGGTTTGCTCCAACTGGTATTGCGCGCGCAGCGCACCGACTTCAGCCTGCTCGATGGAGGACTTCACGCTGAAGTTGTTGAAGATGGGCACGCTCATGGAGAAGAACACGCTCTGGTTGAAGTTCTGACTGAGCTGATCGTTGAACGACGTGGTCACGAAGTTGTACGAGGTCTGCTCGGTGTAGATGGTGAACGGGGCTCCGTCCTCCGCATACAGCGTGATGGGGATGAGCTCCGTCAATGGATCGCCTTCGATGCTGCGAGAAGCGCCTGAGTAGCCCGTTCCGAAGTTGTAGCTGGCGAAGATGCGGGGGTACCGTCCTGATTTGGCGATGTCCAATCCGAGCAAGGCATCCTCCACCTGCAGATCGGCTTGGCGAATTTCTGGAAAAGAACCAAGGGCATACGCCACTGCTGCTTCGGGAGAAGGGGGCAAATCCGCACGCTCGAGGTCTTCATCCGAAGGCCGTACCAGTTCAAATCCATCGGCTTCTGAAGCGGGCAGTTGAAGCAATTGGACCAAGTTCAACTTGGCCAATCCGAGGGCGTTTTTGGTGCTCACGATGTTCGCCTCGTCCGCAGCGAGCTGGGCCTCCACATCGTACAAGTCAAACTCGGCGGCGGCTCCGGCGGCAACCATGCTGCGCATGCGGTCCACTTGCCGCGCCGTCGCTTGGCGGTTGAATTCGGCCACCCGCACGAATTCTTCTTGGAACAGGACGTTTAGGAAAGCGCCAGCAATGGTCAGCACCACGTTGTTCTCAGCGATTTCCCGTTGGGCTTCGGCCGAAGCTTGGGCCAATTTTGCCCGGCGCAGGTTCAGGTGATTTTGAAACCCATTGAATAAAACCATCCCGGTACTCAGACCAAAACTGTTGGAACGAATGGCCGAAGATTCCACGAATTGGTTGGTGAACGGGTCAATGGTTCGACCGAAGTTGTACCCGTGCGAGGCATTGCCGTTGAGGTTCGGGAGGAAGGCGCCTTTTGCGCTTTGCGTGCCGATGGCAGCACTGGCTTCTCCCAATTGACCCAATTGGATCTGGATGTTGTGCTCAAAAGCGTGATCGAGGCAGCGTTGCAGCGACCAGGCTTGTTGGGCAGTGGACTGCAAAGGGACGAGGGCCATGAATCCGAGCACCAAGGCCCCGGCAAGTGGAATGGCAGGTTTCAATTTGCGCATGGACAAAATTAACCCAAAGCGCCTGTCTGCGAACGCGTTATCAGTAATTGGTAACTCGGATGCTGATGCGCCGGTTGGCCTCTGCCTCCTCGGGCGTCGTGGGATGAGGGTACAACCGTTGGGATGCGCCGCGGCCTTCGACCGAAAGCCGGTTGGCATTGACTCCTGAGGACACGAGGTATTCAAACACCGCCCGCGCCCGGTTGCGGCTCGCGCGATCGGGTTCAGCGATGTCGTCGCCATCGTGCCCAATGATGGCCACGGATACGGTGGGGTTGACTTCGATGAAGTTGAGCAGGGCTTCGAGAGCTGGCACCGACGTGAAGTACAAGTCCTCCGTCCCGGGCATGAATTCAATGGCCGGAAGGGCTGTCTCTAATCCAATGGCGAGCGGCTCAAGCAAAAGCGTATCTGCAGGCACCTCCGGGTCAGCGTAGATGTAGTCCGCGTAGAGCATGAAGTCCGGCTCCACACACAGCCGGCCGTAACGGCGGTAGGGGGCCAATTTGAGGGTGGTGTCCTCATCGACACGCAGGCGCACGGGCTTCCGGGGATTCAGTCCCTCTACGGTCAATTCCGCTTGAATGAGTTGGGCAGTGGATTGGTCGGCGACCGCCCACGTCTGACGCACGGGGTCTTCCGTCACGGCCTCACCGTCCAGCCACGGGCTGCGTTCCACCACAAACTGAGCCGTGCCGTGCACGCAGCTGAGGAGGCCAAGAAGCAGTCCGAGCAGGCGGACGCAGGGTGGAAAGGTCATGTGATTCTTCGCTTAAGAGGCGCTCTTGCGCTTCTTATAAATTACGAAGAAAAGGGCGGAAAGCAAAATGTAAG
>CALKYI010000304.1 GCA_938003665.1 uncultured Flavobacteriales bacterium | reverse complement strand
GCACAACCCTTTTGGTTGACTGGGAAATACCTCGCGAAACGCGTCTCAAGGCGCTGAGTTCAAGACTGGGCCTGATTCAAGGCCTGAACGATTTGCTGTTCTTCCATCCCCCAGTGCAATGCAGCAGCCGCTTCTGCACAAGTAGCGCGCCAGTGCGACGCAGGTCGCGCCAGCACCGCTTCGACGGCTTCGGCAATTCCTACTGGCGAGGAATCACCTACCAATCGACCAATGCCCCATTCCTCTATCACCCGAACTACTTCTGGCATCGGACTCGCCACGACCGGAATTCCAGCGTGGATGTAATCGAACAATTTATTCGGCAAACTCATCAGGTAGTTCCCGTGTACGCCTTGATCCAAACTCAAACCCACATCGGCTGATGCCGTCAGGCTGCACAGTTCGTCAAACGGCATTTTCGGCAACACGACCAATCGGCCATTGAATTGACCAACCTGGGATTGCGCCCAGTCCCATTCGACTCCAGCACCAACCACCACGAGGTGAGCGGCGGTGTGTTCTTGCAATGCCTTGACAGCTTGGACGACGCCGCGGTCCTTGTCGAGGTAGGCGCCCTGAACGATGAGGAATGGAGCCTCCGCTGGAATGCCCAGTCGCTCCCTCCAATTCACGGAAGAAGGCGCTGCTTTTTCGCGCAACCGTGGCATGTTGCGCACCACCAATGGGCGACCGGCCTCCGCACGCGGGTAGCGATTGAAATAGGCATCGGCGATGCCACCGTTGACGGTGATGACCGCCTTGAGTCGAGGAAAGATGGCACGTTCCACCATGAGCCACACGCCCCGTTGAAAAGGGCGACCGGTCAAGCCAGCCGCTTCGGTAAAGTACTCGTGGCTGTCGTATACGAGTGGCAGGCCCTTGATTCGTGCCATGAGAAAGGCCGGCAACAACGTATCCAGGTCGTTGGCCCAGATGGCATCCACATCGGTCCGCAAGAGCGCCCTAAAAAGTCCCAGTTGTAACGCGGCGTAGAAGCCGGCGCCGCGCTTGAAAGGCAAACGCATTCGGCGGGCTTCAAACGGAACCTGCAGCGGCTTGGACTCCGGCATCTCCCGTCCAATCAACACCGGTTCCCATCCCTCCGCCTCCAACGTAGCGCACGTCTTGAGCACCCGTTGGTCGTGGTTCAAATCATTGGAGACAAGGACAGCGATGCGTTTGGCCATGCGGAGAGTCAAGCATTCATTGAATCATGAACGCGCTTGAGCACTTTTTTGGTGTACTCGGGGAAATCCGCCCCCATCATCCAACCGAAGTAGCCGGGATTGGCGGTCAGCACATCCACCACACGCTTGCCCTTGTGTTGGCCAAAATTGAAGCAGATGGCATCGTCATCCCCGATGACAAATCGGCCCGCCGGATCGGCAAACGGTTGCCGTTGGCAGAAGGCCCCAAGTTCATCCATGTCCCGCGGCACAGGCCCCACCGTCTCATCGTCGGATACGTCGACCACGGTGTCTTGGTATTTGTCCAATTGGGCCAAAAGCACTTCGAGGGTGGCTTCTGTATCGGGCAGGGCTTCGTGCGCCCCTTCGATGGTCTTGCCGCAATAGAACTTGTAAGCCGCACGCAAAGTGCGCTGTTCCATCTTGTGGAAGATGTTCTGCACGTCGATGAGGTTACGCCCCTCCAATTCGAAGTCGATTCCGGCCCGTAAAAATTCCTCAGCTAAAAAGGGCACATCAAACCGGTTGGAATTGTAGCCTCCCAAATCACAGCCGTTCAGAAATTCCGCCATGCTCTTGGCGTACTGACGGAACGTCGGTTTTTCCTTTACGTCGTCATCGTAAATCCCGTGGATGAGGCTAGTTTCAAGGGGGATGGGCATGCCCGGATTGATCAGGAGGCGGTGTGCTGCTCCGCGCTGCTCCGGCTTTTTCTCGACCGTTCCGTCGGGATTGACCTTGATCATGGCGATTTCCACGATTCGGTCTTTTGACAAATCCGTTCCCGTGGTTTCCAAATCGAAAATCACCAACGGACGCTTCAGCTGAAGAGCAGATACATCCATGGCTTAAACGACCGGACGGTTCAAATCAAACTCCTCCAAATACGTGGCCACTCGCTTTACGAAACTGCCACCGAGCATGCCGTCCACCACGCGGTGGTCGTAGCTGTGGCTGAGGAACATCATGTGGCGAATGCCAATCATATCACCCTCTGGTGTTTCAATCACAGCAGGTTTCTTGCGAATGGCGCCCAATGCGAGGATGCCAACTTGTGGCTGGTTGATGATGGGCGTGCCCATGACATTACCAAAGGTGCCGACATTGGACATGGTGTACGTTCCGCCTGCGGTGTCGTCTGGCTTCAACTTTCCTGTGCGCGCACGATCCGCGAGGTCGTTGACCCGAGTGGCCAATCCGACCAGACTCAATTGGTCCGCGTTATGGATTACCGGAACAATCAAATTTCCAGATGGCAACGCCGTCGCCATGCCCAAATTGATCTGCTTCTTGATGATGATGCGGTCCCCGTCCACACTGGCGTTGACGCCGGGGAAGTCGCGAATGGCTTTGACAATGGCCTCTGCTATCAGCGGGGTGAACGTCAACTTCGTACCGTGCGCCTGCTCGAAGGCGGCTTTGTTGCGCTTGCGCCACTCCACAATTTTGGTCATGTCGGCCTCGACAAAACTCGTGACGTGCGGACTGGTTTGCTTTGAACGCACCATGTGGTCCGCAATGAGCTTGCGCATGCGGTCCATCTCCACAATCTCGTCTTGCCCGGAAACGGAAACCGTCGGCGCCGTGCTGGCAGCAGGAGCTGTGGAAACGGGAGTTGGAGCAGCGGCGGGAGCAGCAGCCACCGGTGCAGGCGCGGAGCCGCGGCCGGCGATGTAGGCTAAAATGTCTTTTTTGGTCACACGCCCTTCAGACCCAGAACCTGTTATCCCATCCAATTCGGCAGGCGTCACCCCTTCTGATTGGGCGATGCTCCGTACGAGCGGCGAGTAGAATCGGCCATTGGCTCCAATACGGGCAGGCATTTGATCCAGCGGTCCAGCTGCTGCCAAGGGAGCTTGCAAGGCTTCAACCACTTCAGGGGCTGGGGCAGCAGGAGCTGGAGCAGGGGTTGGAGTTGGAGCAGGGGCTGCGGCTGTGCTAGCAGCTGCGGACGCAGATGCGGCATCGGCATCGCCGTCAATTTCGAATTTGGCGATGGCTTGGCCTACTGCCACCACATCACCTTCTTGTACCAGCCACTCCACCAACGTGCCGTCTTCCGGAGCGGGAACCTCACTGTCGACCTTATCTGTGGCGATTTCAACCAACGGCTCATCGGCCTCGGTTTGCTCTCCCGCATTGACGACAAATTTGGTGATCGTGGCTTCGGCCACGCTCTCCCCCATTTTGGGTAACAAGATTTCAATTACTGCCATGGCGATGTATTGCGCGGTACGAAATTAAGGCTTCCCAGATG
>CALKYI010000303.1 GCA_938003665.1 uncultured Flavobacteriales bacterium | reverse complement strand
AAGGGTTCCGCAATGAGGACGGTGAAGCCATGGAGATTCACATCGCAGACGACAAGCTGGACCCCATCCAAACCCTCGAAAAAAAGGAGCGGATCGAGTTGCTTCGCGACGTAGTAAGCAAGATGAAGCCCAAGTACCGTGAGTTGGTGGAGTTGCGCTACTTCGAAGAGAAGAGCTACGACGAAATCGCGGAAGAACTGGACCGGTCCCTCGGAACGGTGAAGGCGCAGTTGCACCGGGCGCGCGAGGCCCTGGAAGCGATGTTGGGGCAGGTGCGCGAAACCATCTAAGCGTGGACTATCGAGCCTTTATTCCAGAGCTGTCCGATGAGGCGGTGGAACAACTGGGCAAATTGAAAGCCCTCTACACGGAGTGGAATGCGGCCATCAATGTGATTTCTCGAAAGGACATGGATGCGTTTGACGAACGCCACGTCTTGCACAGCTTGGCGCTCGTAAAAGCGATGAAGTTCGCACCGGGCAGTGATGTGCTCGATGTGGGGACCGGTGGAGGATTCCCCGGCATTCCCCTAGCCATCGTTTACCCGAAAGTGAATTTTGTCTTGTGCGACAGCATCGGCAAAAAGATGAAGGTGGTCCGGGCCGTGGTTCAAGCCCTCGGGTTGACCAACGTCACGGTGCACCACGGACGAGCCGAGGAGATCAAAGGCCAATTTGATTTTGTGGTCAGCCGGGCAGTGACGCGTATGAACCGGTTCATTCCGTGGGTGCAAGGCAAAATCAAGAAGCAATCCATCAATCCCTGGCCCAAAGGCATACTCGCAGTGAAAGGGGGGGATTTGAGCGAAGAGCTGGCGGAAGTGGATTACCCGACGGAGCGGTTGCCCATTTCAGAATGGTTGGATCAACCGTTTTTCGAGACCAAGCAGGTGGTCTACGTCAAACTCCAGTAACCGTTACGCTGTGGCCTAAAACGAAAGAAGGGGAATCCCATTGGACCCCCCTTCAATAACCTGCAAGAAATTGAAACCAACACAGTATTCTCAGACCGTGTCTGCAACAAAGACGAAGAAGAAAACGGGGGGTTGCCTGTTTTTTTCAAAAAAAACAGCGTGAATTCATAAACAACTGAAAATAAGTGGTTTATAAGTTGAATTTGTAACCAACACCTCGTACGGATGTGAAGTGGACCGGGTTTTTCGGATCCTTTTCAAAGTATTTCCGAAACGTCACGATGTGGTTGTCAATCGTTCGGGTGTTGGGGAAGGCGTGGTAGCCCCAGACAACTTCGAGGATTTCTTCACGGCTGACGACCTGTCCTGCTTTGGAAATCAAGAGGCGGAGGAGTTGGCTTTCACGTTTGGAGATGCGCTGCGCCTCGCCTGCGTGGGTCACAATTTCAAACGCGTCAAAATCGATGGAACCGCCGTCCTCAAAATCGAACGACTGCAGCACCTCAGTGGCTTCACTGTTCTGCGAACGAAGCAGCCGTTGAACCCGCAAAATGAGTTCCTCGATGTGAAAGGGCTTTCCGAGGTAATCATCACCTCCTGCCTTGAGTCCCTCGACTCGGTCTTCACCGTCGTTTTTGGCGGTTAAGAATAGAATGGGAAGCCGTGATCCTTCCGTGCGGAGGGATTTGCACACGGCGATGCCGTCCAGCTTGGGCATCATCACGTCAAACACCGCAGCGTCCAATCGGTGCTGCCGAGCCAAAGCCAGCGCTTCTTCGCCGTTCTCCGCTTCTACGACATGCCAGCCTTCCCGGACAAAATTCAGCTTGACCGCTTTACGCATAGCGGCATCGTCTTCCGCGAGGAGGATGCGCACTTGCTGTTGTTCGGGGCTTTCCATGGTGTAAATTTCGGACGAAATTGAATCCCTCTGAAATGGACGCCAAATCAAACGACCTGCGCGGAGTGCCCACCATTGCCGATGCCATCGGATTGGAGGTGCTCGAAGTGAATGGAGAGCAGGTCAAGGGACGACTGCCAGTGGATCACCGGACGCATCAACCTTATGGCTTGCTGCACGGCGGAGCCAGTGTGGTCCTCGCCGAAACGCTCGGCTCGGTTGGCTCGCATTATTTGGTCGCTGACCAAAACAAAGCTGCGGTCGGCGTCGAAGTCAACGCCAACCATGTGCGCAGCGTACGCAGCGGCTGGGTTTATGGCGAGGCGAATCTGGTTCACAAAGGAGGGAAAATGCACGTGTGGTCCATTGACATTCGCGATGAGCAAGAGCGCTTGGTGTGCACCAGCCGACTCACGGTCATGATCATCAACAAGCCAAACCAAGGATAAATTGAGCGAACAAGCGGGGGGAATATGGTGGCGGCGACCGGGTGAACAGCACGTAAACCGACTGGAATTAGCCGAAAATGGAGATGTAATTTTTCGGTTTGCCCCGTTTCAAACCGCGCCAGAATGTCCTTCGTTGCAATTGAAAGGACGCACAGTTGTCGCGGAGTTTCCGATGCCCGGCACCATCGCCTCGTTACCACAAGGTTCTTGCGAGGGGGCCAGCCAGTTTGAACATGAGCAAACGGTCCAGCAGGCCCTCGACGCCATCGAAGCGGGCACGTTGGAAAAGGTCGTGGTGAGCCGTTCCGAGTTTTGGGAGACTCATCGTACGCCAGAAGAAGTATTCCGAGCGAAATGCGTGGCCTACCCCGATGCGTTTGTCTACTTGTTTGCACACGCTTCAGCGGGGGTGTGGATTGGGGCGACGCCTGAAGTGTTGCTTGTCCAAGAAGGCAAGCAGTTTGAGACAACCGCCTTGGCAGGAACCAAAGCGGATGCACAGCGCGATTGGACTGACAAAGAGCGCCACGAACAAGCGCTGGTAGCGGACTTTATTGAGCAAAATGTCCGCGGTCGGAATGCCTCAGATGTGCGCATCAGCGAAGCCACCTCTATGGCGTATGGCTCCCTGCAACACTTGCAATCCAACATCTCGTTTCGTTCCGAAGAGGAGGTGGACTTCTGGTTGGATGCCCTGCATCCTACGCCGGCGGTTGGAGGAACTCCTCGTGCCAAGGCACTTGATTTCATTGCCAATTGTGAATCCGGCGAACGCCGGTACTACACGGGTTTTTTGGGAACCACAGAAGGCGACCGTGCGGCGTTTTATGTGAACCTCCGGTGCATGCAGTGTTTTGCGAATGGCTTTCGTTTGTTTGCCGGTGGAGGAATCGTAGAGGGCTCCGATCCGTCCAAGGAATGGAAAGAGACGCGCGACAAGATTGAATCCATCCGGGCCGGCATCGCCGCACAATAGCTGAAATCGCGCCGTACCTTTGCGGCATGTTAACGACCGACCACCTCGGGGCATCTGTTTTATTGAAAACGTGGGTGGCATGTGGCCTTCGGGACGTGGTCGTTTCACCAGGGTCTCGCAATGCGCCCTTGGTCATTGCGGCCAACGCCCATCCTGAAATTCGGTTGGTCACGGCGTTGGACGAGCGCTCGGCTGCTCATATGGCCCTCGGGATGGCCTTGTCAACCAACCGGCCCGCGGCGGTGGTCAGCACCTCTGGCACTGCGGCCATCAACCACGGCCCTGCTTTGGCGGAGGCATACTTCAGTGGCATCCCCTTGCTGAGCGTAACGGCCGATCGATCGATTGCTTCGCGGCCCACAGGCCCTGGACAGTACGTCCACCAGTCGAATCTATTCGCGGCCCACACGATCTTGTCGCTGGAAGTTGACGAGGCCACACAGGGCGCAGCGGATATCGAACAACAGGCCTTGGCGGCCTGGACGGCAACAGCCAAAGGTCCCGTCCACGTCAATGTCCCATTCGAAGAACCCCTATACGGAAGGGCCGATTCGACATCGACTCCGCCTGCTGCACCCGCTGTTGCAGACGAAGAAATGCCCATGCCCGAAGGGTTGATGGATGCATTGAGCTGCCACGATCCGCGGGTGTTGGTGCACGTGGGGCCCCTCGGCGAAGGTCAATTGGATGCGGATGTTGTGCGTGCTTTGGAAGAGCGGTTTGCGCTGGTGGTAGATGCCTTTGGCTGCACCCAAAATGACGCCGAAAGCAGCACCATGCGCTGGATGTGTGGGTGGGATGAGGAATGCGCTGCGGCGTTCGCTCCTCAGGCAATTGTAACGGTCGGACTGCCCCCAATGGACAAAGCTTTCCGTGCGCAGTTACGGAGTTGGAAAGCCCCGCACTACCACATCGGCACCGAGGCCCTCAGTTGGGACATGTTTGGCACGCCTGTGAACCGCTGGAAGGCAAAGGCGAAAGATGGCCTGGCTGAATTAATGGAGGCTGCGCCTGCTATCAATGCATATGCCCAAGCCTGGTCCGTACGCAAGTCTCAACTTGAAGTAGCTGATGTGGCAACGCAGGGCAATGAATGGGTGGATTACGAGGTGTACCGATGGCTCGCGGCCCAATTGCCGCAGCAGAGCCGCCTCCACTTTGCCAACTCAACCTCGGCGCGTTACGCGCAGTGGTTTGACTGGAATGGGAATGCCCTCCATGCCAACCGAGGCGTAGCCGGTATTGACGGTTGCTTGAGCACGGCGGTGGGGGATGCGCTGCAGAACACGGCGGACCGCACAATCCTGATCACAGGAGATGCCGCTTGGTTGTACGATGCAAACGGCTTGCACGTCCATCCGCGCCCCGAGCGGCTGAAAATCATCGTCATCAACAACGGTGGAGGAAATATTTTCAGGTGGCTGAAAGGGCCAAAAGAAACTGGGCTGCTAGAAGCCCATTTCGAGTCTGGTTTTGCCGCAGACGTATCGGCAAGTGCCCGGCAGCTCGGCCTGGGTTATGCTTGTGCGACGGATTGGGATTCATTGAGCGCGGCGTTCGAATCGTGGCTCAACAATGAGGCGCCGGGGTTGTTAGAAATTCAAACGCCCGGTGCGGCTTCGGCGGCGTTTTTGGCGTCCAAGCTGGACGCGATTTCCGAGGCCATGAAACGGATTTAACCTTCAGAACAAGCCCGCTTTGCCCGGAACAACCCAAGCTTTCTTGCTCGCCTCACGACTGCGCACGCTCCCTTTGGCTTCGGCATGCGTCATGGTCGGTGCTGCGGTTGCTTACCCACGGGTCTTGCATGGTCAAGAACGGGCTGAAGGGTTTTGGACCGTCTTTGGCTTGATCTTGCTGACAGTCGTGTTGCTTCAGGTGTTGAGCAACTGGGCCAATGACCTGGGCGACCATGAAAACGGCGCCGATGGGGCCGAACGAACTGACCGCATGGTGGCCTCGGGCCAGCTTTCACCCGCCGCCATGAAGCGCGCCATTGTTGCGTTGGGGGTGGTGGCTTTCGGCTGTGGCCTTGCTTCGGTCGGTGCGGCGTTTTGGGGCACCTCGCTGTTGGTTGAGGCGCTGGTCATGGTGGGGCTCGGGGTGTTGGCCATCGGCGCGGCCTACCGCTACACGGCGGGCACAAACCCCTACGGCTACCGCGGACTAGGCGACCTGATGGTGCTCGTGTTTTTTGGGTGGGTCGGTGTTGGCGGTACCGCTTTTTTGTTGGCCGGTGAATGGGACAGCACGTGGCTCTTACCGGGGACGTGGACGGGATTGATGAGTACGGCTGTGTTGAACTTGAACAACATGCGTGACCACCTGAAGGATGAACAAGCCGGAAAGCGAACCGTTGTGGTGGCTTTGGGGTGGGAGCGGGCCAAGGTATACCATGCCTTGTGCTTTGCAATTGGCTGGGTTGCTTGGTGGGTATTTGCCTTGGCGGTGGAACCCGGTCAGTGGCGAGGAATGGGGTGGATCGCCATCATCAATGCCTTCCACTTCACGCACGCATGGCGGGTGTGGCGCTGCGAAGACCCAGCGGCGTTGGATCCTGAATTGAAGCGCATCGCCTTATCGACCGCAGTAGCGGCCCTTTTCATCTTGTTGGCGCAAACCGGAGGCGCCGCATGAGCGCACAACCTCGCATAACCCGAGTGGACGTGTTCCCTTGGAATCTCGCGTTCAAACGCCCGGCCAAAACGTCCCGGGATACCTTGACCCACAAGCCTTCTTGGTTCATCAAGCTGACCGACGAGAACGGTCGTCAAGGGTGGGGCGAATGCAGCATCATTCCGGGGCTGAGCCTAGACGAGCCGGCCGCAATCGAAGCGTTCTTCTCCAAGGCAACAGCGCATCCGCCGCAGGATGCAGTGGACATTCCGGAGTCGCTCCCAGCGGTTCAATTTGCCTTCGAAATGGCACTGAACGGTCTGCGCAATGGCCATGAACGAAGCTTCTTTCCCGGGTCGTTTGCCGAGGGAAACTCGCCGATTGACATCAACGGATTGATCTGGATGGCAGACGCCGAGGGCATGATGGACCAGGCCAAGGATTTGTTGAGTCGTGGATTCACTACCCTGAAGATGAAGGTGGGAACGTTGCCGTTTGATGCCGAGCTCAATTGGTTGAGCGCCTTGCGAAAAGAAGCCGGTCCTGGGGTGGTGTTGCGCACCGACGCCAATGGAGCCTTTTCCAAGCCTGAGACGGGCTGGACGCCTCTCCAAAAGTTGGAGGCGCTGGCCGATTTGGATTTTCATTCGATTGAGCAACCGCTGCATCCGTCTGACGTGAACGGTTTGTCCGCGCTTTGCGCTGCCTCACCGCTACCCATTGCGTTAGATGAATCGCTGATTGGTGTGCGCGGCCGTGAGCGAAAGGCTGCGCTACTGGATGCCATTCGGCCGCAGTTTGTCATTTTAAAACCCAGCTTGCTGGGCGGTTTTGCCGAAAGTCAGCTATGGGTCGACCTCGCTGAGGAACGCGAAATGGGGTGGTGGGCCACTTCGGCCTTGGAATCCAACCTCGGCTTGTACGCCATCGCACAATGGGCCAAGAACGGCGTTCGAACCGAGCACCCGTTGATGCT
>CALKYI010000302.1 GCA_938003665.1 uncultured Flavobacteriales bacterium | reverse complement strand
CAAAGAACAGTGCCTCGAGTCACACGGGAATCAAACAGGGAGTGCCGCCCCTCTGCGCACGGTGTTGCGGGCGAGCGCCACCATGCCTTCACGCTCCATCTTCTTCAAGAGCCGACTGATGACTTCTCGGCTCGTGTTCAAGTCGGTCGCAATGTCCTGGTGAGTGGTGTGCAGCGCATCGGATTGCCGTGCTTCAAATTGCTCGTTCAAATAGAAAATGAGCCGCTGGTCCAAGGATTGGAAGGCAATCTGGTCAATCAATTCCAGGGTTTCTTCAAAACGCGAGCGGTAAGAATCCAAGACGAAGTGGTACCAATCGGCAAATTCCTTGATCAATTCATCCATCAATTCAATGGGGACGGCCAAGGCTTCCACGTCCTCGTCGGCTGTGCTCTTGATCATGCTGGCTCGGCGTTGGGTTGCACACACCATGGACAAGGCGCAGGCATGTCCCGGTTCGAGGTAGTACAAGAAATGCTGGCCGCCGCCGTTGCCTTCCCGCTGGAGCTTGACACTTCCGCTGAGCAGGAGCATGGTGGACTTGAAGTACTGACCAGTTCGCATCATCACATCGCCTTCATCGAACCGAACGATGCGTCCGTTCTGCGCGAGCACTTGGCATAATTCGGAGCTAAAGGAAGGGAAGACTTGCCCGATGCGCTTCGACAGTTCTGCTTGTTCCGGAGTCATCTCGATAGGGTTCTTGGTGCCATTTTTAGTGAATGGTCAATTTACAAACGAACGCTCTGCACGGTGGTGATGCGTGCGGTTGAATTACATTGCCCCATGGAAAAGAAGTACCGGAAGCTTTGGTTTCGCCGCGGGGCCATTGGTTGCACCTTAATCGGGACGGGATTGTCCATCACATTGGATGCGTTGGCGCATCGATTGAGTGATGCCGATTGGTGGGTTTGGGCAGGGGAGGGAACGGCTGGGCTGGTGGTGTTCATGGCCGGGCTGGCCTTTTTTGGCGATGCCGTGCGGTACCGCGTGCACATGGACCGGGAGAGCAGCGCGTCTTAAGCGTCGACGACAGCGTCAATGGCGGCGGCAAGTTTGTAATCCTTGTTCGTGACCGTATTGCCCGCGTCGTGGGTGGTCAACGTGAGTCGCACCGTACCGTATATGTTGAAGATTTCGGGGTGGTGTCCATGCGCTTCGGCTACCTATGCCACGCGGTTGAGAAAGGCCATGGCTGCCCGAAAGTCAACAAATTGAAATTCGCGCTCCAAACGCGCAGGTGTTTCTGTCCAAGCCATGCGGCTAAACTAAGGCAATAAAAAAGCCCGGAGGACCGGGCTTTTTCAAGAGAGCATCTTTCGGTTTAGTTGACTTCAAATCGGTACGTCTCACCACACTCGGTGCTGAACGTCTCTTCTGAATCAACGCAAAGTGAGATCAGGGCCATTTTAGCCCGTAAGTCGTAGGTGCCAGCATCTGCCGCATACTCCACCGAGTAGAGTGGGTTTATCTCGAGGAAAAGGTCGCCGTTGACCAAGATTTCAGGCGTACCTACGGTGTTGTTGATGATGAGGATGGTCGCCTTGTTATCGCATTCGAGGATGTCGTCTTGGCATGCCGACAATCCGAGCATGCAGAGCGCCGTAAGCGCGAGTACATTTAATTTCATTGCAGTTGGTTTAGTGAGCCGCGAAAGTAGGTACAATTTTTCCGTTACTCGCTTGTAGGTGCCAGAAATCCGAGCACAGCAAACGGCAACAACGAGTCGAGTAGGTGCGCCCAGATATCCGGAGCTTTGAACCAGATGAATTGGCTGTACGGGTGATAAGCGAAGGCAAGGAGGCCAATAACCACCGCGATGGCGACATTGGTGAGCTTGTTTTGAGCAGCGACTTTGCCGAATAGCCAGAACAGCCCAAATGCAATCAACAAATTCATGATCAAGCTCCGCACCAAGTTGGGCGTCATGTCGCTGGACCATTCTTTGTGGTAGTTCAAAATGGCCCACGGCTGGCCGTCCTGCTCGGCGAGGTAGGCTTCAACCTTCACTGGATCTTGGTAGTCTTCTTGGGCGAGCGTTCCCAAGGCGTACATGCCTTCTTCGAGTTCCAGCTCGGCGAGCCGTTCCAAGATGGGGTCTTGCAGTGGGGTGTGCTCCGAAGCAGAACCGTGCAGGTTGAGCATGGCAAACGAAAGAAACTGCCAAACGAACAAAATCAGTCCGCCCACGAGGGTGTATACAATAGGTTTTTTTTTTTTTTTAAGGGTTAGTTAGACACTAATAGAACAAACCCTTCAGTGGCTTTTGCGCTGTCCGTTGATAAACGCGATCGACGA
>CALKYI010000301.1 GCA_938003665.1 uncultured Flavobacteriales bacterium | reverse complement strand
AGCGACGTCCCACCACTGCCATGGTGAACTGTCAAACGGCTCCGATGGCGCACCATCTACGTAGTTGTTCAACACCGGGTACAACCCGTCCATGCCGTCATTCAACGCATTCGCTGCCACCGAAATGTCATCGGCCAATTCCAAGCTCTGGAACACATCGTTGTTGTTCGGCGCCTCCTGGGCATTGATGATCGCGTGGAAATCATACGCTCCCGTGGCTTCAATGACCGGCTCGTTTGTGGTCGGAACCACAACCACCCCCGTGGTGTACGGGGCAAATGGATCGTGCGGGCAGTGGAAGCTGACCATTGGGACATCACCTGGATCCAACCACTCAGCAGAACCCATGGCGCCGCCCGTGTTCATTTGGAAGTTGAATTCTGAGCTGTATTCAGGGTAGTGCCCAACACAGAGTTGAGTGCCGTCGGGAGCAAAGCCATCTTGCTTGGCCTCCGGGTCGCCGTTGATGGCTTCGATGACCATGGGGATGTAAGAACCGTCACCGGGATCGTACCAGAAGCTCTCGATGGCTTCTCCGGCGTTGTTCAAAATGATGTCGTTGTAGTCCTGCAACGTCGCCGAGGCCAGCGTTACGTATCCGCCGGTGCCGTCGCCGAACATGGCAATTTTGTCCGGATCAATGCCGTACTCATTGTCCATCTCCGCCGCGTTCATGCGGAAGTAGCGAACAGCGGTACGCGCGTCTTGCACACCGCGGTAAGCCGCGTTGATCAACTGGTACGTGCGCTCCACTTGCGTCCCTGCGAGCGGGTTCCAACCGAGGCGGTAATCCACGGATGCCGTGACGTATCCCATACGCGCAAACCGGTTGGCCAATTCCACAATGGAACTATCCTTTCGGGTACCGAGGGGTGAACCATTGAGGTATTGTGGCAAGAAGTTTCCGGTGTGGAACAAGAGGATCAAAGGACGGCTAGTCAGGGTGTCGCCCACGGGCTCATACACGTCCATGAACTGCGACATTTGCATCGGAGGCAATCCCTGCAGCGCAGTGATTACGGTGATGTTCGAGGCATACTCCACGTCTTCCGTGACTTGAACCTCATCAAAAATTTCATCCAAATAGCGCTCTTGCGCGTTGAGCCCAAAGGCTACGGTCAAAAGCAGTAACGTAA
>CALKYI010000300.1 GCA_938003665.1 uncultured Flavobacteriales bacterium | reverse complement strand
CGTGTACCTTTTCAGCGGTGCCAACGGTTACGGTGCTTTTGTCGATGATGACCTTGTAGTCCTTGATCATCTTTTCAATTATACCGCCACCCCCGAGAACGTAGCTCAAATCGGCCGAACCATCTTCGCCCGGAGGCGTGGGGAGCGCCATGAAAATCAACGTAGCGTCGGCCACGGCTTCCGCAAGCGAGGTCGTGAAGGCAAGGCGGCCCGCCTTGATGTTGCGCTCGAACAATACGTCGAGGTGAGGTTCGTAAATCGGGATGTTGCCCGCCTTCATGGAGGCGACTTTTTGTTCGTCGATGTCGACGCAGACCACGTCATTGCCCGTCTCCGCGAAACATGTCCCCGTGACGAGGCCCACGTATCCGGTTCCTACTACCGCTATCTTCATTGTTTTTTTATTGGTCTATAAATTTAAGAATTATACCCGAGATGAACTGCTGCTGCTCGTCGGTTAATTCCGTGTGCATTGGCAGCGATAAAACAGTTTCTGCCAATCCAGAGCTTACGGGGTAGGCTTCCGGATTGTATTGAAATTGTGAAAAGGCTTGCTGCGCATGTCCTGGTACCGGGTAGTAAATGCCCGACGGAACACCGTGTTCAGCCAGGTGCACGCGGAGTGCATCGCGCTTGCCGCCGTCGATTTTCAGGGTGTACTGGTGGAACACGTGGGAGCTGCGGTGTTCGCGCACCGGAATGTGCACGCCGGGGCAGCCTTCGAGCAGGGCGTCGTACCGCGCTGCTGCGGCTTGCCGTGCGGCAAGGTAGCTCCGCAGGTGCTTGAGCTTCACACGGAGGATGGCCGCTTGCAACCCGTCCAATCGGGAATTGATGCCGACCACATCGTGGTGGTATTGCTTGGCCATTCCGTGGTTGGCAATCTGCTTGCAGCGCGCCGCAACGGCGTCATCGGAGGTGACAATCGCACCGCCGTCGCCCATGCATCCGAGGTTTTTGGAGGGGAAAAAACTCGTGGTCCCCATCAGCCCAAATGTGCCGGACTGCCCGTGGCGGTTGGTGTTCCCGCACCAGGCGGCGCCAATGGCTTGGGCGTTGTCTTCGATGATGGGAACGCCGCTGGCCTCGCTGATGTCCATCAGGGCGTCCATGTCGGCCATTTGACCGAACAGGTGGACGGGCACGATGGCCTTGGTTCGCGGGGTGATGGCGGCGCGCACCTGCTCTGGGTCAATGGTGAAGGTGTCCGGATGCACGTCAACGAGCACCGGTTTGGCCCCCATCAAGGCAACGACTTCCACCGTGGAGATGAAGGTGAAACCGGTGGTGATTACCTCGTCGCCCGGTCCGACATCCAGCGCCATCAAGGCAATTTGCAGGGCGTCGGTGCCGTTTCCACAGGGAATTACATGCTTCGCTCCAGTAAATTCAGCCAACTCGTCCGCAAAAGCCGCTACTTCAGGGCCTTTGACGAAGGCGCCCGTGGCCATGACGCGGCCGATGGCTTCGTCGAGTTCCGCTTGGATTTTGGCGTGCTGGCCGACCAGGTCGACCATGTGGATTTTCTGATTCACCTTCCCGAGTTGAATTTCAAAAATACCCCGGCCCAACGCGGTTATCTTCCCAATGATTCAAAAAAGCTAACACCGCATTGGTAACTTGCAGGCACCGATGAGACCGACCGTTTTTGCATCCTTGATTTTGTTGCTGACCGTGGCGAGTACGCCAGCGTGGGGCCAGCGTTCCGTTCGGGACAGCGCGCTCTTCTCGCCGCATATCCACATACACGGTGGAGGTGGGGCGGCGCTCGGCGACCTGGGCGACAGGTTTGGAAGCGGCGGCGTCTTTGGTGCTGGCTTCCACGTCAAGTTCAGTTCAGGCTGGTTTGCCGGAGCGAATGCCAATTTTGGATTTGGTTACGGGATTGAAGAGGAGGGCGTTTTGTCCAACCTCTTGACCCCCAATGGTCAATTGATCGACAATGAGGGCCAGGTAGCGCTGCTCACCATTTCAGGACGCAGCGGGCTGTTCACCCTCGATGGGGGCAAGTTGCTGCCACTTCAAGGCAAGAATCCCAACACGGGCATCTTGCTCCTCGCTGGCGTGGGGTCTGTCCACCACCGCGTTCATTTTGAAAACACCGAAAACCCCATCACGCAGCTCGACCAGCCCTACCTATCCGGCTACGATCGCCTGACGTGGGGCGTGGCGGTAAAGGAGTTCGTGGGGTATTGGCACATGAGCGATAACGGCCTCGTCAATTGGTTCGGTGGGCTGGAATTCTGGCAGGCCCGAACGTGGCCACAGCGCCCAATGAATTTTGATACGCAAGAAGTAGAGGAAGGCCCGCGCAACGACCGGTTTGTCTCGCTGCAAGTGGGCTGGGTATTCCACATTTACAAGCGTTCTTCATCCGTCGAACATTGGTATTGATGGGTGGCTTTTGGCACGGCTTGGTAATGCGGTTGTACCGCGTAGGAATCGGCTTGGCAGCGGTGTGCGGACACGCCAAAGCCCGCGGCTGGTTGGCCATGCGCGAGGGTCGGTTGGAGGCGCTGGGCGTTGCGACGGCCCGGCTCAAGCCCGGCCAGCAATGGATGTGGTTTCACTGTGCTTCCGTCGGTGAATACGAGCAAGCCCGACCGGTGATGGAGGCTTGGCGCTCCTTGCATCCGGGAGATGCATTCTTGCTTTCGTTTTACAGTGCTTCGGGGTGGGAGGCGTTCACTCGCCGCCAGCCAGAATGGTGGACAGCAGCCGATCATGCGACAGCGATGCCATTGGATGTGCGCGCCTCGATGCGATCGTTTGTGCAAGCCGCAGGAGGTGCTGAACGCTTGCGTGGGCTCCTCTTCACCAAGTACGATGTGTGGCCGACGTTGGTGGCCTTTTTAACTCAGGCTCGTGTACCCGTTGGGTTGTTTGCTGGCCATGTCCTGTCTGGGCGGTGGCCGTTTCGATGGGGCGGAGGTTACCAGCGTCAAGCGTGGAGAGATATGCGCCGGGTTTGGGTGCAGACCGAGGCTTCCTTGCCAACCCTGTCCGCTTACGGTGTGGACGCCGAAGTTGCTCGCGATCCTCGGTTCGACAGGGTGTTAGACGCTGTGGGCCGACGTCAGCCGGATCAAGCGCTGCAAACATGGGTCAACGACCGACC
>CALKYI010000299.1 GCA_938003665.1 uncultured Flavobacteriales bacterium | reverse complement strand
GTACGTGAATGTCGTGCTTGGCAGCGGGAGCAATGGGACGATGACGGATGCCGACGGCCGCTATGCCATTTCAACCGAAGACCGACCGGGCCGACTCACAGTGACCTTTCTCGGCTACACCGGTCAATCCTTCTCCGTCGTTCGTGGAATTGCGCAGCAAATCAATGTGAGCCTGGAGCCCAAAGCCTTTGACCTCGGAGCGGCTGAAGTGAGGCCTGATCGAAAAGAGAAAAATCCTGCAAAGCCTTTGATGCAGCGCATCATCGATGCCAAAAACCGCAACAACCCCGCCACACTGCCCGCAGGGCGCCACCGCATCCACAGCCGCATCGAGGTGGATTTCAACGACATCGATTCGGCACAAGGGCAGGCTTGGTACTGGGGGGCATTTGGCTTTGTCTTTGATTATTTGCGCGACGACGACGAGCGAAGCGCCTTGCCGGTTTTGTTCGGGGAAATCATTGCCGAGGAGGAATGGCAATCCAAGCCCAAGCTAAAAACGACCCACGTTTTGGCCTCACAAGTCAGCGGCGATTTCGGCTCCGGTGGCGACCGATCTGCGGCGGCGATGAGCGGGCGGTTTCCTGAAATCAACCTCTACGAGAACCAACTGCTCATGCTTGACCGGGCGTTCACCTCACCCCTTCACGACAGGGCCAATGCACATTATCGTTTCTACATTCTGGATACGCTCAATTACAACGGGCGCAGCACGTACCACATGGCCTTCATGCCTCGCCGGAAAGGGGAAATGACCTTTGAAGGCGAGATGTGGATCGACACACTGTCCATGGGATTGGCCCGGGTCAAAGCCCAATTGAGTCCATCGGCCAATGTCAATTTTGTCCGCGGCATGCAGTGGGCCCAATCCTACACGGCGGTAGAAGGTGATGATGGGGAAAGCCGCTGGATGTTGGAAATGGACTCCATGGTGTTTGACATGAGCATCGCGGACCGTTCCTTCGGTGCCTACCTCCGCAGAACCACTTCCATGACCGAGCAACAGTGGTCTTCGGCGCGGCAGGACACCTCCGTTGCAAAAGGGCGCAGCATGACCCTGGATTCCCTCGCCATTGACCGCACGCGCGAAGAATGGACCTTGATGCGGTCCGTGCCTTTATTGGATCGGGAGGCCGGCATCTTCCAAAGGTCAGATTCCGCCACCTCCATGCCGCAATGGCGCGTCATGAAAGGGCTTGGTTACTTCATGGGGACGGGTTTTGTCCTGGCCGGTCCGCTGGAAGTCGGTGCGTGGTGGTCTGCCTACACCCGGAACCCCACTGAAGGCAACCGCTTCCGCCTCGACCTGCAAACATCCAATGCCTTCAGCACCCGTTTTATGCCCTCTGTTTTTGCGGCTTACGGCACCTACGACCAGCGTTGGAAGGCGGGGTTCAGCACCGATTTCATCCTGCGAAAGACCCCTCGCACCGAAGCGTATTTTGAAATCAAACGAGACGTCGAGCAACTCGGAATGGAAGGCCTACTCGCCCAAGGTGAGGCGTTCACCTCTGCCTTCCGCACCGACACGACCAACCTACTTTCGGAAGTCTTCCGCACCGAGGCCTCCATCCTGCATGAGTTTGGCGCGGGCTTTACCTGCTTTTTCGAATGGCGGCACCGCCAGGTCGGCACGCAAGGCGAATGGGCCTTCATCGATCCCGATTTGGGCACCCCCATTGATCGGCTCATCACCACCGAGG
>CALKYI010000298.1 GCA_938003665.1 uncultured Flavobacteriales bacterium | reverse complement strand
CTCAGCACGTACGACATCATGAATTGTAACACCCTCATCTTCGTGGACGACGCCCACAAGGTGATCGAGGGAATGCTCAAATAAGAATCGTCATGTCACAGATTTTAGTTAAGCCCCTCATCACCGAGAAGATGACCGCCGATACCGAGAAGAACAACGCCTACGGGTTTGTTGTCGCGGACGGTGCGAACAAGGTGGAGATCAAGAAAGCAGTTGAGAAAGAGTACGGTGTGACCGTGACTTCTGTTCGCACGCTGCGCGTTGACGGCAAGCGCCGCCAGCGCTACACGAAGACTGGCATCATCAAAGGACGCACAGTCGGTTATAAGAAGGCCATCGTAAGCTTGGCCGAAGGAGAAATGATTGACTTCTACGAGAACATCTAAGCAAATGGCACTTCGTAAATTCAACCCCATTACCCCAGGCACCCGCCACAAGGTGTTGTCGAAGTTCGACGACATCACCGCGGACAAGCCTCATAAGCCATTGCTGCGCCCCTTGAAGAAGTCAGGCGGACGAAATGGAGATGGTAAAATGACCATGCGTTACCGCGGAGGTGGCCACAAGCGTCGTTACCGTTTGATTGATTTCAAGCGTAACAAGCACATGGAAGCCACCGTCTTGACGGTCGAGTACGATCCAAACCGTTCAGCGCGAATCTGCTTGGTGGAATACACCGACGGTGAGAAGCGTTACATCGTAGCTCCACAGGGCCTCAAGCCAGGCATGAAGATTAACAGCGGTAAGCAAGCCACTCCAGACGTAGGGCACGCGATGTACTTGTCTGACATTCCATTGGGTACGGTCATTCACAACATCGAGTTGTACCCCGGAAAAGGAGCTGCACTCGCACGTAGTGCCGGTTCTTACGCACAGTTGAACGCCCGGGATGGCAAGTATGCCATCGTCAAGTTGCCCAGCGGTGAGACGCGCATGATTTTGACCACTTGCCTCGCTGTGATTGGGTCAGTTAGCAATTCAGAGCACAACCTCCAGGTCTCAGGTAAGGCCGGTCGTTCGCGCTGGTTGGGACGCCGCCCACGTGTACGTGGTGTGGTTATGAACCCTGTCGATCACCCAATGGGTGGTGGTGAGGGCCGCTCTTCAGGTGGACACCCACGTTCACGCAAGGGCCTCCCAGCCAAGGGTTACAAGACCCGCAACCCACGCAAGGGCAGCTCGAAGTACATCATTGAACGCCGCAAGAAATAATAGCCATGTCTCGTTCACTCAAGAAACCCCCATTTGTACACTACAAGCTCAACCAGCGTGTTGAAGCGATGCAAGCATCGGGCAAAAAGTCCGTGATCAAGACGTGGTCTCGTTCAAGCACCATCACTCCGGAATTTGTCGGTTTGACGGTAGCTGTACACAACGGACGACAATTCATCCCTGTTTTCGTTACTGAGAACATGGTTGGTCACAAGCTCGGAGAATTCTCACCCACCCGCACGTTCCGTGGTCACGCGGACAAGAAGGACAAGAAGCGATAATAGCCATGGGAAAACGTAAACGACTCGCTGCAGAAGCGCGAAAGGAAGAAATGAAGAGCATCGCCATCGCGAAGCTCAACAACTGCCCGACGTCCCCACGGAAGATGCGATTGGTAGCTGACTCGGTGCGCGGTAAGGATGTGTTCCAGGCGTTGAACATCTTGAAGTTCAGCCCACAAGAGGCGTCCAACCGTTTGGAGAAGTTGCTCCGTTCGGCGATTGCCAACTGGGAAGCCAAAAATGCCGGTGTCAATCCGGAAGATTCAGATTTGATTGTTCGCGAAGTGAAGGTGGACAGTGCGCGCATGTTGAAGCGTCTTCAGACTGCTCCTCAAGGCCGTGCTCACCGCATTCGCAAGCGCAGCAACCACGTAACCATCATCGTAGACTCCGTCAAAAGCTAAACCATGGGACAGAAAACAAATCCAATTGGAAATCGACTTGGGTTCATCCGTGGATGGGACTCAAATTGGTACGGAGGCAACGACTACAAGGACAAGCTTGTAGAAGATGAGAAAATCCGTGAGTACTTGTTGGCTCGTTTGCGTAAAGCGAGTGTTTCCAACATCATCATTGAGCGCACGCTCAAATTGGTCACGGTAACCGTGAAGTCTGCTCGCCCTGGTGTCATCATCGGTAAAGGCGGTCAGGAAGTGGACAAGCTCCGCGAAGAATTGAAGAAATTGACTGGGAAGGAGGTGCAAATCAACATCTTCGAGATCAAGCGTCCTGAATTGGATGCCAAGCTCGTCGCTGAGAGCATCGCCCGTCAAATCGAAGCGCGTATTTCGCACCGCCGTGCCATCAAGATGGCCATCGCGGGCACTATGCGCTTGGGTGCAGAAGGAATCAAGATCAACATTGCAGGTCGGGTGAACGGTGCGGAAATCGCTCGTTCTGAGTCCTACAAAGAAGGCCGCATTCCTTTGCACACCTTCCGTGCAGACATCGACTACGCGTTGATGGAGGCACACACCACCTACGGTCGCATCGGCATTAAGTGCTGGATCTGCCGAGGTGAGATTTACGGCAAGAAGGACTTGTCGCCCATCCCACCACAGAAGCAATCGAACGATCGTCGCGGCGGAGGCCGCCAAGGCGGAGGTCGTCGTCGCCCGCGTAACTGATAGAAGAGTTAGGTCATGCTACAGCCGAAAAGAACGAAATTCAGAAAAATGCAGAAGGGCCGGATACGCGGATTGGCGTATCGCGGAAGCACCCTGGCATATGGATCATTCGGAATCAAGACGTTGGAGGAAGGATTTATCACTTCACGTCAGATTGAGGCCGCACGTATTGCGATCAACCGCTACATGAAGCGTGAGGGTCAAGTGTGGATTCGAATCTTCCCGGACAAGCCCATCACATCGAAGCCTGCAGAGGTACGTATGGGTAAGGGTAAAGGTGCACCCAGCCACTGGGTTGCACCTGTCCGTCCCGGTCGATTGATGTTCGAAGTTGACGGTGTTCCAATGGAAACCGCCCAAGAAGCCTTGCGTCTCGGAGCACAGAAGCTGCCCGTGAAGTGCAAGTTTGTCGTACGCCCAGATTATGCAGAGTGATGATTGAAATGACTGAAATCCGACAACTCTCTGACTCCGATTTGCAGGAGCGCATTGAGGTGGAACGCGAGGCCCTCGCGAAACTGCGGTTCAACCACACCGTCGCAGGTTTGGAATCCACGACCGCTCTTAAATACAAGAAGCGCGATGTTGCGCGCTTGTTGACTGAATTGAATGCACGTAAGAACGCGAACTCATGAGCACTGAAAGCACACCATTGGAGCGCAACCTGCGCAAAGAGCGAATCGGCGTTGTTACGTCGAATTCCATGACCAAGAGCATCACCGTAACGGTGGAGCGCAAGGAGAAGCACGCGAAGTATGGAAAGTTCGTCAAGAAGACGAGCAAGTTCATGGCGCATGATGAGGCGGAAACCTGCAACATTGGGGATACGGTTCGCATCATGGAAACCCGACCACTCAGCAAGCGTAAGAACTGGCGATTGGTTGAGGTGATTGAGCGAGCGAAGTAAACCTGGAGGAGTTTAAAGCGAAAGAAATCAGAAGATGATACAACAAGAATCCCGCATGAAGGTGGCTGACAACAGCGGAGCAAAGGAGGTCCTTTGCATCCGGGTGTTGGGTGGTACACGTCGGCGATATGCAAGCATCGGGGATACCGTTGTTGTGACTGTCAAGGCAGCCACGCCAAACGGTAACATCAAAAAAGGCGCTGTCTCGAAAGGGGTGGTCGTCCGTACCAAGAAGGCCGTCCGACGAGCAGACGGGTCGTACATCCGTTTCGACGACAACGCGATCGTGTTGTTGAACGCGAACGGCGAAATGCGCGGCACCCGAATCTTCGGCCCTGTGGCCCGTGAGCTCCGTGAAAAGGACTTCATGAAAATTGTTTCACTTGCCCCTGAGGTACTTTAATTCGAAGACCATGTTTAAGCGAGTAAAAGTCAAAAAAGGAGACACCGTTAAGGTGATTTCAGGCGGAAGCAAGGGCAAGCAGGGAACTGTGATGTCCGTAGACCGCAAGACCGACCGTGTCAAGATCGAGGGCATCAACATGGTGAAGAAGCATGTGAAGCCTGGACCGGCCAACCCACAGGGTGGCATCGAAAGCGTAGAAGCAGGCATCCACATTTCCAATGTGATGGTGGTTGACGCTGCGGGCAACGCGACCCGAGTTGGACGTCGTCGTGGAGACGATGGAAAGCTTGTTCGTTATTCTAAGAAAACCAATGAGGAACTGAAGTGATGAGTTACGTACCACGACTCCAGACTCAGTACGCTGAGGAAATTGTACCCTCGCTCAAGGAGCGCTTTGAGTACAAGAGTGTGATGCAGGTACCCCGCGTCACCAAGATTTGCCTGAACCAAGGCCTCGGAAAAGCCATTGCCGACAAGAAGATTGTCGAGTACGCAACCGATGAGATGACACGCGTTGCTGGTCAAAAAGCGGTGAAAACCATTTCGACCAAGGACGTCTCGAACTTTAAGTTGCGTAAGGGCATGCCCATTGGTGCGCGCGTCACCCTGCGCCGCGAACGCATGTATGAATTTTTGGATCGTTTGATCGCCATTTCATTGCCTCGTACCCGTGATTTCCAGGGGGTGAAGGCCAAGGGATTTGACGGCCGCGGAAACTTCACTTTCGGTGTGAAGGAGCAGGTCATCTTCCCGGAGATCAGCCTCGACGAGGTCAAGTTCTTCAACGGAATGGACATCACGATTGTCACCACAGCCAACACCGACGAGG
>CALKYI010000297.1 GCA_938003665.1 uncultured Flavobacteriales bacterium | reverse complement strand
CGGCATCGTAGTTGCCGTTGATGGCGAGTCCGATGGACGTTTGGTCTGGTGTGGATACGGCCTCACCGGCTTCGTTTTCCGAAAGGATGAACAACTGGGAAGGGATGGGGTAACGTGGATCGTTGTTTTGAGGATCAACGGGCAACCACAATTCCGCTTTGTGCACGGCTCGATCTTCGTCCCGTTCGCTTTCCCAAGCCGTCAAGCCGGGCAGTTGGATGCGGGTCTTGAGGCCAGCTCCGGAAAAGACGCCGGCTTGCAGCGAACCGTCCAAAGCAGTGATGTAGGCTTCGTCCAATGCTTGGAAGGGCGGGTACCACTGGTGTGCGAAGAGGTTGTTCCGGGGGCTCAGCGCGTTGATGATGAATTCGTACGTTGCGGCGCTATCGGTGTCGCTGTGGTAGTGCAACCGCATGCGGCTCAGGCCGGTGGTGACATCGATGCCGACGGCACCTTGACCAGGTCCGTTCGGGTCTGGCGCAATGAGCAATCCGGGAAAGTACTCCCGCCAATCTTGGTTGGAATCGTACACCGATGAATCTGCTTCGAGCAAGGACTGCCCAAACGCATTGTCCAGGTAGACGCGCACTTCTGGCGCGACGGTGTCGCCGCCGATGTAAAGGGTTTCGCGCGGGTTCAGTACAACGGGCTGGTAGGCCGGATCGGTGAGGTCGATTTCCGTGGTTGCGATTGCCTGGTTGGAGTAGTACGCGGAATCAAAGGTGAGGGTGTCAAGCAGCTGCATGACCCGGATGTTCTGCGGACTCAATTCGCCGTACCGGTCGCCGGTGTAGTTCAGCGACAAGTAAATGCTGTCGACGACTGGGTTGGTTCCAAAATCAATGTCAGGGGCACTCAATCGAAGCTGGGCGGCAAACGCCCCTTGGTGCATACCGAAAAACGGATGCTCCATGTTGCCTAATACAGCCGTGCTCAGGTGGCTCGTTTCCAGGCTGTCCTCTCGAACCGTTTCGAAGGTCAACGCAAGGGTGTCGGTTTGGTACAAGCCCAGCAAGTCTTCCTGGGCAAATTCCAGTCCGATGTCGGTGGATGGCTTTTTACAACCGGTCAGGAGGGCGAACCCTAGGATACTCGCCACGACTGCCCCGTACTGACTTGCGGTGATCTTTATCATGCCGCGAAGTTCAACAATTACGAGACAGCCTCAGCCTTTCCCTCTAAAATCGTGTCGTAAAAATTGTTGATGTCGGTGACGTAGCCTTCCTCACCGTGGTATCCTAGGACAGGAACGCCTGCATTCTCAATGGCTTGAGCGGTTTCAGGCGCGAGGTCTTCTGATCCTACAATCAGTCCATCGGAGTGCTGAATCGACAAGGCATTCAAGGCGTCAAACGTGGGGGTGTCGATGCATGAAATGGAATCCGCAGTGATGCCATCTTGTTGCATTTTTTCCGACATGCGGCTGTCTAAAGCGCCCTCAAAGCCCTCGTCGTAGATGCTCGTGATGATCTTGCTGTCGGCGAAGTATGGATCGCTGGCGAAGAGCTGCTTCAGGTAAACCGGAACAGCAGCAGTCATCCAGCCGTTGCAGTGAATGATATCCGGTGCCCAACCCAACTTCTTTACGGTCTCAAGAACACCACGGGCAAAGAAAATCGTGCGCTCGTCGTTGTCTTCGAACAGGTTGTCATCGGCATCATGCAGGACCGCTTTGCGCTTGAAGTACTCGTCATTGTCGATGAAATAGACCTGCATGCGTGCCGTTGGAATGGACGCTACCTTGATGACAAGCGGGTGATCCGTGTCGTCAATCAACAAGTTCATACCAGAAAGTCGAATTACCTCGTGGAGTTGGTGCCGGCGCTCGTTAATTTTACCAAAACGTGGAGTAAACACCCGAATCTCTCTTCCTTTTTCGTGCACCGCTTGCGGAAGATTTCGGCTCACAGAGCTCATCTGGGTAGCTGGCAAGAAGGGTACAATGTGTTGGGATATGTAGAGGATTCTTGCTTTCTCCATAGCAGCCAGTGATTTTTTTGGTTCGAACGAATATCAAAAGTACGTAATTTTCAGGCGAATTCCAAGTAATACCGGGCAAAGCAGGGGGTTCAAGCGATGAACAGGTGTACGACAACCGAGGAACTACAAAGCACCATCCGCGCTTCAAAAGCAGCGGGCAAACGCGTGGGCTTTGTACCGACCATGGGAGCGCTTCACCCGGGGCATGCTTCGCTCATTGAGCAGGCGGCTCAAGCCTGTGAGGAAGTAGTGGTGAGCATTTTCGTCAATCCGACTCAATTCAACAACCGAGAAGATTTTGAGACCTACCCCTTGACAATGGAAAAGGACCTCGAAGTGGCGGAGCAGGCGGGTGCAACGGTGGTCTTTGCGCCCCACGTGGATGAGCTGTATGGAGGCAATCTCGAGGTCGCCCCCGTGGATTATGGGCTGCTGACGTCAGCATACGAGGGGCAGAAACGCCAAGGACATTTCGATGGGGTCGTAGCCGTGGTGCGAAAGCTGTTTTTGGCTGTTGAAGCGGACATGGCGTTCTTCGGAGAAAAGGACCTGCAGCAGTTGGCCGTGATCCGGCGGTTGGCAGAGGAGGAGTTCGTCGGCCTTGAAATCGTCGGTTGTCCGTTGGTTCGCGAATCCGACGGATTGGCCATGAGCAGCCGAAACGTGCGT
>CALKYI010000296.1 GCA_938003665.1 uncultured Flavobacteriales bacterium | reverse complement strand
TGCAAATTATAGTTCCAAATGGTACCAAATGTTACCAAATACTGAATTTCCTGGCGTTTCACAGGCCCCCTGCCCAAAAGCAAAAAAGCCAGCGCTTTCGCAACTGGCTTTCTTTTCTGCGTAGAGACCGGGATTCGAACCCGGGCGACGGTTGCCCGCCGACAGATTAGCAATCTGCTCCGTTACCACTCCGGCACCTCTCCTGCTCCTATGCGAATGGCTCCGCTGAAGCGGCGACAAAGTTACGATAAAGCCTTGTCAAAACAAGAAAAATGCGTATCTTCCAAATCTTAACAAACACGACTGAAACCCATTAACCGATACTTCGATGAAAAAAGTTCTGATTCTCAGTGTCTTCGCGTTTTTTGCCTTCGCAGCTAGCGCTCAATCTGACGCTTCCACCTCAAGCAAGTCCACCACTTCTCAGGTAGCTGACACCAAGACAGCAGCCGAAGGAACTACGAAGAATGTAGCGTTGGGCGGAACAACTTCTACCGAGAAGGCCGCATCAAGCAACGCTTCAAAGTCGTCTTGCTCCAAGGATTCGAAGTCTGGCGCCAAGGACGGCAAGTCTTCTTGCTGCGCTAACAAGTCTGCCTCTAGCTGCTCCAAGGACGGCAAAAAAGGCGACAAAAAATCTTCTTGCTGCTCTGGTAAGTCAGCTGAAAGCTGCTCCAAAGGCAAGAAAGAGGGTGAAGCTCCGAAGAAGGACTAACCCCTGTTGAGCTCGCGCAAGCGGGTTCAATCAACACCAATCATCGCCGCGCCGCAAGGCGCAAAATCTTGCCAAAGACTTGAACAAAGGCCACCTTTACGGGTGGCCTTTTCTTTTGCCTACACGTTAAGTCGTTAGAACGTGAACCGCTCCTCAGCCAAGTCGGCGATGTAATCACCGATGGCCAACGCTGCTGTTGCAGCAGGTGATGGTGCATTCAACACGTGAATGTTGCGGTCCGTGTATGAGATGCGGAAATCATCGCGCGTATCACCGTCTTGGGACAACAACAAAGCACGCACACCCGACCGCCCAGGACGCAAATCGTCCATGGTTAAGTCCGGAATCATGCGCTGCAGCGTCTTTAAGAAAAGACGCTTGGAGAATGCCCGGCGGTACTCGTTGATACCGAAGGCCATATTCTGGAAGAAAAGCTTCCATGTCCCTCCATAGCCCAGCGCCTCCATCGTGTCCTTCAGGTCAAAATCGGTTTTGCCGTAGCCTTCGCGCTTGAACGTAAAGACGGCATTGGGACCGCACTCGATTTCCCCATCGGTCATTCGTGTGAAGTGCACGCCGAGGAATGGGAAGTCCGGGTTAGGAACGGGGTAAATGAGGTTGCGCACCTTGTGCTTGGCCTGGTCCGTCAATTCGTAGTAGTCGCCTCGGAACCCAACGACGCGTTCCTTGAGGTCCACGCCGTCCTTGCGGGCCAAGCGATCGGCTTGCAATCCACCGCACACCACCACGTGCTTGGCGCGGTAGCCCTCCGCCAACTTGTTGGTGCGCACCACCGTCTCCTCGCCATCGCGTTCGAATGATGTAACCTCCTCGCCCAAGCGAAGCGCGCTGGCAGGCTGAAGGCCCAACGCCAGGTCGACCATCTTCTTCGTCGCGGCGCGGTAGTCAATGATGCCCGTGCACGGCACCCACAAGGCGTCGATGCCCTTACAGTGCGGCTCGATTTCACGCAGCTGGTCAGCGTTGATGCGTTCGAGGCCTTCGATTTCGTTCTGCTGCCCGATGCCGTGGATTTTCTCCAGCATGGGGAGTTCGCTGTCCTCGACCGCCACCACTACCTTGCCGCAAACGTCGTGGGGAATGTTGTGCTCTTGAGCGAACCGGACCAAGGCGCGTCTGCCTTCGACGCAGTTTTTGGCTTTCAGTGAGCCAGGCGGGTAATACAAGCCCGAGTGAATCACGCCGGAGTTGTTGCCTGTTTGGTGGTCTGCCAGCCCTGTTTCTTTTTCGATCAGGAGCATAGTTCGGTTCGGATACCGCTGCTGCAATTGATACAGTGTCGCCGCTCCAACAATGCCACCGCCCACAATGACAACGTCATACCCGTTGTCTACTTGTTTCGCTTCATTCATCGGCGCAAAAGTACAAAACGCTCTATCTTGCTCACATGAGTGCACCGGCGGCGAATCATCCCAAAAAGGTTAAAACGGCATGGGCCATGTACGACTGGGCCAACAGCGTGTACTCCTTGGTGATCACCACGGCCATTTTCCCGATTTTCTACAACGCCCTCACCTCTGAACGGAACGAAGCGGGTGAAATCGTCAACGACGTGGTGACGTTTTTTGGGGCCGAGTTCATCAATACCCAACTCTACAGCTACGTCCTCGCGGCTAGCTTCATCGTGGTGATCATCGCCTCACCCCTCCTCAGCGGGATGGCGGATGTGTCCGGCAAGAAGTTGCAGCTGATGAAAATCTTCTGCTACACCGGGTCGTTGGCCTGCATGTCCATGCACTTCTTCGATGCGGCGCACCTAGAGTGGAGCATGCTGAGTTTGTTCCTCGCCAACATCGGCTTTTGGGGCAGCCTCGGCTTTTACAATGCCTTCCTCCCCGAAATCGCCCCGCGCGAAGAACACGACAAGCTGAGCGCCAAAGGGTATGCGCTGGGCTACGTCGGCAGCGTGTTGTTGCTCCTGGTGTGCCTCGGGCTGATCGTGGGCGTCGGGAGTCACATGACCCCGTGGGCGTTTGTTTTGGTAGGCATCTGGTGGGTGGCATGGGCCCAGCCGGCCTTTCGCAATTTGCCCTCGAACCCCTTCAACAAAAAGGTAACCGGCGAACTCTTCACCCACGGCTTTCGCGAATTGCGCAACGTCGCCAAAGAGCTGACAGAGCGCGTGGATCTCATCCGGTTCCTGTGGGGATTCTTCGTGCTGTCGATGGCGTTGCAGACCATCATGCTGATGGCCTCCTCGTTCGGCATCAAGGAAGTGAACCTCGCCGACGACCAACTGATTGTCGCCATCATCGCCGTGCAATTGCTTTCCATTCCCGGGGCGTTTTTTGTGTCATGGGTCAGTGGGAAGGTGGGCAACATCCGCACCCTCATCGGTTGCCTCGTGGTGTGGATGGGCGTCTGCGTGTATGCGTACAGCCTCGTCAACGATGTCAACGGGTTCTTCATCGCCGCCGGCGTCATCGGCTTCATGATGGGCGGCACGCAAAGCCTCAACCGCAGCAGCTATTCGAAGATGCTACCGAGTACCGAAGACCACGCGTCGTATTTCAGTTTTTATGAAGTCCTTGAGAAAGGGGGCCTCATCATCGGCATGTTCAGCTGGGGCTACATCGAGGGCTTTACCGGCTCCATGCG
>CALKYI010000295.1 GCA_938003665.1 uncultured Flavobacteriales bacterium | reverse complement strand
TTTGAACCTTCGTGCTCAATTTTTTACCTCATCCATCGAAACAGACAAGGGCATAGGTTCCAGCTGGCAGGGTTGACAGATCCACGGTTTGCAACAGCCCAGATTGAACGTGCCACTGGCCCGACTGAATCAGCCTTCCCATGGCATCGTAGCATTGCCAATCGAGCGCCTGTCCGGCCTGGAATCCACCGAGGGACACTTGGAACACGCCGTCTGACGGATTCGGGAACACCACCATCGAGGCTGGCGAAACCGGCAGCTCTTCCTCCACAGCAACCAGATTGGTCTGGAAGAAAAACGCTTGGGAGATGTACTTCCCGAAATCAGGTTCGAAATTGATAAAGTTCCCCCCTGCCACTTTTTTCAGGCGCGTGTATCCGGAACCGTCGCTGTTGGCCCAGAAGCTTTGGCCGTCGTCGCCCACATCGTTGATGGTGAATCGGTAGCAGCCCTGGTTGAGGGACAAGGTGTCTTTGAACGTCGTGTTGGCGGTGGGGTACCCTCGCTCCCACACCACATTTCCGGCGGCATCAAGCAACTCAACCGAAGTCTCCCATGCCACCTGGTTGGTTTTGGTCCACACGATGAGTCGGTTGTCATCCAAATCGGGGTACGACCACGTGGGCACACGGTGGAATCGGGAATTCGCTTTGTTATTGCGCGGCTCCTCATCGACCATGCCGTTGGGCTGATTGACTTCGACCTCGAACAGCACCCACTCTTCATTGTCCCCTTCGTACAAGGTGGGATCATCGTAGGGCAAATCCACTTCAACCGACTCGAGGAAGGCCAAGTTGCCTATCCACTCATACGTGGATGTAGCACCACCTTCGATGCCGTAGCTGAACTGGCAGGAAGTCAATGGCTGGGAACCGTTGTTGCGGATCCGCACGGTCGGTGATTCGCAGATGGGGTTCCACCGCGATTCCAACTTGTCGTCGGAGGGCGATAAGATCTGACTGATCTCCACATCGTATTCCATGTTGGGATCGCCGTATGCGACGATTTGGCCCTCGAAGCGATAGTTCCCGTCGGGGTCGTAGGTGATGTCGTAATCCACTGAGAATTCCTCTTGACCAGCCACCAATGGGGTCAACTCGAAATCCTTCGTATCCACCACGGCGCCTGGGCACCAACCGGCCCGGTCGTAAATCCACGTGCCGCCTTGGGGATAGAGCGCGTTGTCCGCGCATTCGCGCATGATTTCCCAGCTCCACTGGGTGTCGCCGTTGACCTTGACCGAATGCGTGTTGTAGCAGAATTCCGCGCAGTTGTTTCCAGACCCAAAGCCGTGCCCACTTGCGCGGGTTTTCAATCGGAACATGGATTCGCCTTCTTGCGGGGTGAACGCGTGATCAGTTACGTTGCCGTCAAATGTCGACAGCGCGTATTGGCCTTTCCAGAAGGCATCCATTCGCTTCACGTCCCGCGGCGGCGTGCCGTGCACAAATGCGAATTTCATGTCCAACAGCTCTTGCCAATTACCGGCCTGCAGCTCAACGCTATCGCGCAGCAAATGCACGTAATCCGACACGTCAAAAATCCAGGTCCAGCCATCATCGTCCAACGTCAGTCCAATGCCATACGGCGTGATGTACCGGGCCAATTCGTAGCGGTCCACCACTTCAAAAGGCACCGAGAAATACGTCAAGGTATCATTGAGGAACGCCGTCGCATCGCCCTCAAGCGGGTACGTCGCGAGCACTTCGCCATCTGGGGTGCGGGTCGTACGAACGGTCTCCGCAGGCCAGCCGTACTCCAGTGATTCCCATGAGACAGCGTTGCCTTGTACCGCCCACTCCGCAATGCTCGTCGCCGGAATGGCCTCAATGTGATCCACCACCACCGGGTCCGCCACAACGGCATCACCGGACCACCAGATCAAACTTGGACGAACGCCTTGCGGCATCTCCCCGGGGTGCCAAAACGCTTCATTCGCCGCGTATGCGCGTGCCCCAGCATTGCCATGCGAGAAATGCGTCACTCCATCGCCGATGGCATGGATGTCAGCATTGATGTCCATCGAGACTTCGAGCAACAAATCGTCCGCATTGGGATGAGATGCGTCCACGGACCGGTTGTAAAAATCAGCCACCGTCGTCGGTGTCAACGCCGCGTTCCACATGCGGAATTCATCGACGTCCCCTCGGTAGTCGTTGCCCCCGTTTCCATTGCATCCGATGTGGAAGCGGACCATTTCGCCAAACAAGTTGTCTTTGTCGGTTCCCGAATGCCACAGAGCCCCGTCGAAGTAGATGGCCATGGTTTCCGTGGCAACGTCTTTCGTGAAGGCCCAGTGGTGCCATTCGCCCTCGTACTGGTTGGCGCTGGCCGCTTGATCAATGCGGTCGTACCCTCCTACACCTCCGGCATCCCAGTAGATGCGGCCGTTGGACCACGGCAAGTGAATGTTGATTTCGCGCTGGTTGCTGGCGTTCATGCCTTCGCAAATCGAGTTGTTTTCCGGCTGGAATTCAGGCGTCCCGCGGGACCAGAACTCGACCGTCACGGCGTCTTCAATGGCGTTGATTTCCTCTACCGCTACCTCGATGCGGTCGTTGCCATCGAAGTGCACATAGCTTCCGGCCGTGGTGGCCTGCCATGTCTTTTGTGGAGCAGAATCACCCGCCCAATCGCTTTCCCAAGCGGGCGCCTCATCCAATTGCATCAACACCTCAACAACGAGGTGGCTCGCGCCGTCCCACTCCAGCGGAGCATCCAACACAAAACGCCCCGGCGTCGAAGCATCCGACACCTTGCTTGAGGCAGCCACCGGCCCCGTGTGGAAGCCATCCAATGTGTCAGCCTCCGACCAGTAAAGGTTCCACTGCACGGCATCCCGGGCATCCACCAAGTATGCGACTGCTGGCCATTCAATACCTTCGCCGGGCGTACCGTTCCAGCCCATGGCCTGCAACTCATCCGCCGTCCACAGCCATTGCATGCGGCCCCGGCCACTGTCCCATCCGAGTTCAGATGACGCCGCAGTCGAAGCGCCATCCGCGGCGCCCATCGAGACGGCGCCAGTGATCTCGTAACTGTCGTAGGTCCATCGCACGGTATCAACAGGAACCTGCGCGACGTCGGTTACCAATGTGTCCGACATGAAATCGAGGTCGTCGATCAACCAGTGCGGATGGGTCAGCAAATTGCTGTCCATCATCCCGGTGTGATCAAACAAATACGTGTACGTCAAGTAGTCCCACTCGCCGCAGGCGTAGCCCAAGTTCCCCGCCGTGCCGTCCTCAAAACACTTGAGGTTATAGTACATCAAAACCTTTTGGTAAGTGCTGTCATTGTCGCTCGCGGGGAAATCAAACCAACGTCGACCCGGACTATCGTACGCCGTTTCGGGATTGTTTTGGGCTTCCCAGGTGAAGGTTTGGATCCACGTAGTATCGGGATCTTGAGCAATCGAACTTGTGCTTATCAAGGCACAAAACAGGACAGCAAGGGTAAATCGCATGGTTCGTGATTCTGGTTTGGCAGGGAAGATACAAATGCACATCCGCCTGCCCAACCTTCTGTCACTTCACCGTGCCCGGGTATTCGGATAAGGCCGCCCGGAGGCACACCACTGCCTTTTCAATTTCCTCACGTTCAAGAACATACGCCATTCGGACCTCCTGCCTGCCGAGGCCCGGCGTAGCGTAAAAGCCTGTATTCGGAGCCATCATCACGGTCGCTCCTTCGTGTTCGAACGACTCGAGCATCCACTGGCAGAACGCATCCGCATCGTCAATGGGCAACTTGGCAACTGCGTAAAAAGCCCCGCCCGGCTTTGGGCACGTGACCCCCTCGATAGCGGTGAGTCCATCAACCAAGGCATCGCGTCGATCACGGTAAGAAGTGCGTACCTCATCAAAGTAGGCATCCGGGGTGTCGAGAGCGGCTTCAGCAGCAATCTGCGCGAGCGTCGGCGGACTCAATCGGGCCATAGCGAATTTCATCGCCGTGCGGCGAACTTCTTGGTTTCGTGTCACCAAGGCACCGATGCGTGCGCCGCACATGGAATATCGCTTGGAGACACTATCTACGACCACAGCGTGCTGCTCCAGCCCGGGAACCGTCAGGACGCTGCGGGCATTCGATCCATCATAAGTGAATTCCCGGTAGACTTCGTCGGCGAACAGGAACAAATCCTTCTCTTGCACCAGTGCAGCCAACGCCTCCAGCGCTGAATCTGGGTACTTGGTTCCTGTAGGATTGCCTGGGTTGCAAATCAAAATGGCCTTCGTGCGATCGGTAATGGCCCGCTCAAATTCCGCCATGGGCGGGAGCGAAAACCCATCTTCAATGCGCGCCGTGACGGGAACAATTTTGATGCCCGCCAATGTGGCAAAACCGTTGTAATTCGCATAAAATGGCTCGGGTATGATGACTTCATCGCCAGCGTCCAGGCACGACATGAAGGCAAACACCAACGCCTCGGAACCACCCGTGGTTACCAGCACCTCATCGGCCGTCACGTCCACCCCGACTCCGTTGTAGTAACCAGCCAACCGCTCCCGGTACCGAGCAAATCCCTCGCTCGGGCTGTACTCCAATACGGTACGGTCCAAGTTGCGCACCGCTTCCATCGCCACCTCGGGTGTCGCGATGTCCGGTTGGCCAATATTCAAATGAATGACGTGCGTGCCGCGTTCCTTGGCGGCGTTTGCGAAGGGGGCAAGCTTGCGAATCGGGCTATCGGGCATGGCCTTGCCCTTGGCAGAAATGTCCGGCATGGATTGAATGTGTGCGGGCAAATTTAGAGCTTCAGCGCCATCATCCGGTGGGGTCCAATCTCCGGAACGTGATAGCCCTCAGAGACAAATTTGAATCCCATGCGCTCGTAAAATGGAAAGGCCACTTCGCGGGCGTCGCACCATAGCCAAATCGCCCCCTGCTCGCGGCACCAGTTTGCCGCATACCGCACGATGGCTGCACCTGCCCCTTGTCCGCGGACTTCGGGCAAGGTGCCCATGACGCGCAGCCGGTAGACATCGTCATTAACCGGAAGGGCTTCCGGAAACCGGTCTGAACGCTGGCGAAACAACGAGCACACCCCAACGTGTTCACCCTCCGCGTTAAACGCCCCAACGTGATGCGCGTGGTCGGCTTGATCCACATCAATGGTGCACACTTCGAGGCTCGGTTTGTGCGGCCACAGCACTTGGTGGCGCAAGGACCGGGTTTCAGCAGCATCAATGGCGCGGGCTTCAAACATGGGGCATGAGTTAATCCTTGAAGTACTTCTCCCAATCACGGCGATCGCGTTTGGTGGGCCGGCCGACCGGTCGCATGAGGTCTCGCTGCGCCAGGCGGATTTCTTCGAGTTTTTGACGTTGGGATTCGGGGGTGATGTCCCGCGCATAGTCCGGCACGAGCGCCGCTCCCACGCGACTTTTTGGAAAGCCAATCACCTCCCATTCAAAGTACACGGCCCCTTTGCGGACCCGGATGACCTCGCCAGCGCGGATTTCTTGGGCTGGTTTTACCGCCTTATCACCAATGAACACTTTTCCTTCCCGGCAGTGGTTGGAGGCCAACGAACGGGTCTTGAACGCCCGGATGCACCAGAGGAATTTATCTACCCGCATGGCTCAGTCGTGAAGCGATTTTTTGACAGAGGCCAAGGCGCTCTGCGCCAAATACCGGTCGGTGAAATCATGAAGCGGATGCCACGTTCCGTGCTCATCTTGCCACTGCAATTCCCACGAATCGATTTTGACGGAGCGCGGAGCTCCTCGACGATTCATCATGGACTCCCGGGTACGTTCCAACTGCACGGCTGAAGCAGCTGGGACGGATTTCCACCTCCCCCATGCCACCAATTTGCCCCTCACCATCCATCCAGTGTAGGAACGGCCCCGCAGCTCCTCGGTGTCCCATACAAAACCAGACTCACACCCCATAAACGCCAGCCCCAGTGCCAGCGGCGCAGCAGACCACGCCACCCCCACATTCGCTTGAATCCAAAACGTCAATGCGAAACACGCCACCGCATGCGGCAGGCACGACCAACTTTGACCTTCACTCCAATGCTCGGTGTGCATGCATCAAAGTTCGACAATCAGGCCCAATGCCGGCAAGACCGCACCCGTGCTGGGATCCAATTCCCGCACATCGTAGTACCCGGGTTGGGTCACGGACGGCACGGGTTGCCCATTGAGCGGATTGCGCACCACATCGATGAAGGTCGGCTGTGGAACGGCTGCTCCTGTCGCGTTCTGCACTTCAACGAAGACGTCAAGCGACCACCGCTCGAAGAACCATTTCTTATCAATGCGGATATCCAGTTGGTGAAACGCCCCGTTGCGTTCGGTGTTGAGTCGGCTGTAGTCCAACAACGGCCGACCGTAAAAATCCCACGTATCGACGGCCAACGATTCCAGGTCAACCGGCGTGTATGGGAGCCCGCCGCTGAACAGAAGGCGCGAGCCAATTTCCCAGCCGCCTTCGAATTTTTTGCCGCCCGTAACACTTAAAATGTGCCGGTTGTCCCAGCTGGAGGGCACGTAATCACCTTGATCTGTGGCGTATTCACTACGCACAAAGGTGTACGCAAGCAATCCGTAAAACCCTTCATAAAGCCGCTGTTGCAACAGCACTTCCGCCCCGTAGGAGCGCCCCGTGCCATTGAAGGCGACCGCTTCATTTCCGACCACTCCGAAATCCGCCCCCAAGTTGGCGAGCGGCACGCCCTGACGGATACTCACCGGGGCGTTTTGGTAGCCTTTCCAAAATCCTTCGAGGGAGGCAACGATGTTGCGTTTACCCCCTTCCCACCGGATGCCGGCGACGGCTTGGTTGTTGCTCAAGTAGCGGGAATTTGCTCCTGCATTGATACGCTCACCGTCCTCGACGTACCCGAGGATGGTGTACGCCGGAAGCTGGAAGTAACGGCCGGTGTTGGCATTCAGCGTCCACCCCGGGGCGAAGGCATACGACGCGGAAAAACGAGGAGAGAATTGGTCAATCGGATTGCGAAGGCCCTCGCCCAACGTCGAACCGTCCAACCGGAAACCGGCTGACAAAGTCAAGCGTTCGTCGAGCACCTTTCGGTTGACCGTTCCAAACGCCCCATACTTATGTGCCTTCAAATCCGAGGCAAATGCCACCGAATCCAATGATCCTTCGGCCGGGTTATAACGCTGTTCCGTGGTGCTGTTGTTGTACTTGACGTATTCATAGCCCGCGCCCAACGTGGCTTCCCATCCGGCATCCCCAAACAACTTGCGCTCCACGCGGAATTTGTTTTCGATTTCCTGCGAGAGGTAATCCCGGATCAGCGGTGCTTCTATGTCGTTGTCGAGGTGCTTAAAGGCCCGATTGTTGAGCATATTTCGGCTGGCCACCAGCGTCCACTTCCCGTTGTCTCGGTAGTTATCCCATCGGATGCCCTGGGTGTAGTTCCATTGTTTCTGGACGTCGAGCGCACCGAGGATGGCCACTTGGTCCAGGTAATTGGTCGCCGACGTGTCGTCCGCAATGGACAGGTTCAATTCGAAGTCGTCAAGCGCGCCAAGGCCAATGACCGTGATGGCATTTTTGTCATCGGGCCGTGCAGTCCACTTGAATTGGTAGTCGTTATAAATGGGCAAGAACGGCAGGCCCAACGCTTCGAACAAGAACTGCAGGTAGCTTCTGCGCATGCTGAAAATGAGCGAGGAATTCTCACCGGTTGGCCCCTCCAACGTCAAGCCGAGGTCGCTGGTTCCGACCACCATATTGGCCGTCCACTCGTCGGTGCGGGCCTCCTTAAAGCTGAATTCCATCACCGAGCTGAGCGCGTTCCCACGAGCGGCCGGAAAAGCACCTGCATAGAAGTCGATATTCTCCACCAAATCGACGTTGATCATCCCCACGGGTCCACCGCTCGCGCCTTGGGTGGCGAAGTGATTGATGTTGGGGATTTCGATGCCGTCGATGTAGAATCGGTTCTCGTTTGGTGCGCCACCTCGGATGACGATGTCGTTGCGGAAGCTCGGAATGGCCGCAACTCCTGGCAAGGTGCGGAGGGCGCGGCTGATGTCACGGCCACCGCCCGGATTTCGTTTGATCTCATTGGTACCGAGGCTGCGAACGCTCAGCGGCGCTTCTGCCACATTGGGACGCCGGCTGCCCACCACTTCGGCTTCTTCAATGGCGATGGAGGCCGGCTTGAGCACCACATTGACCACGGCGGGTCGTGCCGGTGTGACCTCAATTTCAAACACCGTTTTGGGCTCGTAGCCCACAAAGCTGACTTGGATGTTCTGAATGCCCGCGGGTACATTCACCAACTCGTAATTGCCATCAAAATCTGTCGTTGTACCCACTGTCGATCCCTGCAGAATCACATTGGCAAAAGGAATGGCTTCGTTCGTTTGTTCATCGTTTACTCGGCCGCGAATAATGCCCAAGGATTGGGCTGTAGCAGTGGCACTTACGCAAAACAGGGCCGTTCCGACGGCGACGAGCAGTTTCCAATTCATGGCTTCATAACAAGCCCTTGCACGTTGCGTTCAATTGTCCGCACAAAAAAAGCGCCCAATTCAAGCGCAGAAGACTTGTATGGAGGGATGGATACCTCCTTAGCTGGTATCAGCCGAGCAAATCAAGATCCAATCGCTTGCGCAATTCGTCCAGCTTCGGGTTCTTCTTGACCATCTCATCGTACCGCTCGCGGTCGTTCATGAATTCCGTGGAGGCCGTCGCGGATTCGAGTTCAGCCATTTCAACCACCAACTTCAAGGTGTCGTTTTCGAGCTGGTCAGCGAAATATTGATTTAAACGCAATTGGACTTCCCGGATCTGCTCCGTTTGCAATCGATTCAACACGGTCAGCGTAATGGTGGAGTTATCGAACCCCATGGTGGTCGCCTTCAGCGTTGTGTGGAGGTTGAATTGCCCTTCTGACTCGACGGTGGAGATGAAGGTTTCCCATGCCTTCTCTACCGCCACTGCGGTGACCGGTTGTTCGCGCACAGCGGCAGGCTCGGCGGCCTCCACCGGCTTCTCGACGTCCATCAAGGTGGAAGGGGCTGCTATGCCCAGCGACGGAACCGCTTGTACGGAAGGTGCTTTTGGCTTTTCGCGAACCGGGGCGGGTGCTGGTGCAGATTGGGGAGGCTCTTCGGCCTTGGGTTGTTCCGCAGCGGGCACTGGCTTGGGTTGGGGTGCTGGCTCCGGGACCATTGAAGCAGACTGGGCTGCTGAGGGCGCAGGAGTAGCAGGCGCTTTTGGCTGAGGCGTCTCTCCCGACCATGCGCCGGCTTCAATGGGCGTCAGTTCAGGCTTTTTTTTTTCGGCCTCAGTAAACGAAGCGAGCTGCATCAGGGTCAATTCGACCAGCAGCCGTTGGTGATTGCTCCCCTTGTACTGCACATCGGCTTGGTTGACCGCATCCAATGCTCGCACCAAGAACCGCAGGTCCACGCTCGCGGATTGGGTACTGAATTGCGCTTTGACGTCGTCCGTCACTTCCATCAAGGCCACTGTGCTGGCGTCCTTGCTCATGAGCAGGTTACGCAAATGCGCGCCGAGCCCCGTGATGAAGTGGTGCGGATCGAAGCCGCGGGAAATGATACCATCGAGGATGAGCAGCGCTTTGGCGACTTCCGCTTCCCGGACGGCGTCAACAACATCGAAATACGTTTGTTGATCGAGGACGTGCAGGTGTTCCGCAACGGTCGCATAGTCGAGTTTTTTGCCGGCGAAAGCGACGAGTTGGTCAAAAATGCTCAACGCATCGCGGAGCGCGCCATCTGCCTTAACGGCTACTACGTGCAACGCAGCTTCCTCTGCCTCTATTCCCTCCTTTTCGCAAATGCCCTTGAGGTGCTCCACCATATCCGCCACCGTGATGCGGTGGAAATCGAAAATCTGGCATCGCGATAGAATGGTTGGGAGGATCTTGTGCTTTTCAGTGGTAGCTAGGATGAAGACCGCGTGCGGCGGTGGCTCTTCGAGTGTCTTCAAAAACGCATTGAAGGCCGCTTGTGACAGCATGTGCACCTCGTCGATGATGTACACCTTGTAGTTGCCCTGTTGCGGCGGAATGCGCACTTGGTCAACAATGGAGCGTATGTCCTCCACCTTGTTGTTGGAAGCGGCATCCAGCTCGAAGACGTTGAACGCGTAATCCTCTTGGTCGTTGGCGTCAAACCCGTTGATGGCGCGGGCGAAAATGCGCGCCGACGTGGTCTTGCCTACGCCCCGCGGACCGCAGAAGAGGTACGCTTGGGCGATTTGCTCTTGATCAATGGCCTGCTTGAGGGTGCGCGTGATGCTATCTTGCCCGACGACCGCGTCCCAGTGTTGCGGGCGGTACTTCCGTGCGGACACGGTATATTGCGGTTGTTGAGCGGCTTCCATTGGTCATGCGAATATCGCACGCATTCGAATGCATCGCCAAACCGCTTTATGAACAGGTTTCCCACGGAGAAACCCTTGGTTTTTAAGGTTCTTCTCTGTACTTTTGCCCCCCATTAATTTAAACCCGTTCTACATGAACCGTTACGAAACTGTTTTCATTATGACTCCCGTGCTATCTGCCGAGCAGGTAGCGGAAACAGTAGAGAAGTACAAGGCGTTTCTCAAAGAGCACAAAGGAATCATTGTGCACGAGGAAGCCTGGGGATTGCGGAAGCTGGCTTATCCCATCCAGAAAAAATCAACTGGTTTCTACCAGTTGCTGGAGTTTGAAGCCGATGCATCTGTTGTCCTGCCCTTCGAAACTGAATTCCGTCGGGACGAGCGCGTCATTCGCTTTTTGACTACGCGAATGGACAAGTACCACGTTGCTTACGCTGAATCGCGTCGCAACAAATCCAAGGAGGCTCCAGCCCCCGCTCCCGAAACCACCGAAGAGGCTTAATTCTTAAAACGACATTACCATGGCTGACAAGAACGTACGTTACCTGAACCCCATCAGCATTGACACGCAAAAGGAGAAGTACTGTCGCTTCAAGAAGAAGGGCATCAAGTACATCGACTACAAAGACGCGGACTTCCTGCTGATGTTGTGCAACGAGCAAGGCAAGATTTTGCCCCGCCGTTTGACTGGAACTTCTTTGAAGTACCAGCGCAAGGCGTCTCAAGCAATTAAAAAAGCACGCCACCTGGCCTTGATGCCTTACGTGGCGGATAACCTCCGATAATCCTCAACGATCATGGAAATTATTCTCAAGCAAGACGTCGATCGACTCGGCAGCAAGCACGATACCGTGAACGTAAAGAGCGGATACGCTCGCAACTTCCTCAT
>CALKYI010000294.1 GCA_938003665.1 uncultured Flavobacteriales bacterium | reverse complement strand
GTCAAGGTGCTCTCGGGATGGAAGAAGGTGCCCGGAGGGATCAGGTTGCCCTCGGCGTTGAGGAAAAGCTCGTCCGGTTCGTTGGGATTGTTCATCAAGACCGCTGGGTAATCGACGTAATCAGCGAGGCCCGTCGCCACGTGCAACTCTTCCCATCCATCTGAATCAATGTCCAACCATTGGCCCGACCAGCACACCTCGTACATGGCCACCAGTTCCGTCGTCACGTTGGTGTAAAAGCCGTCGCCAGTATTTTCGAGGAGCTCGTTTCCCTCCAATCCCCCGGCCACGAATAAGTCCAAGTCACCGTCTCGGTCAAAATCGTGTGGACTTGTCGACATGCAGTTAATGGCAACATCCAAACCCCGCAGCGCAGCCTCTTCCACAAAGGTGGCCTCCCCCGTTTCAAACCCTTTGTTGTGGTAGAACAGATTCGGATAGATGAAACGGTCGCGTACTACGTGCAAGTCCAACCACCCATCGCGATCAGCATCCATCCACGAAGCCTGAAAACTTTGCAAATTCATCCCGCCCATGCCCATCGCTTCCGTCACGTCTTCGAATTGACCGTCGCCCAAGTTCCGATACAGTTCATTGCCCTGTGGGGCATCCACCATGTACCCGTAGGTCGATACAAACAAGTCCAACAACCCATCCCTGTCAAAGTCTCCGAAGGCTGGGCCGAAACTTCGGCGGTTATCCTGCGCGATTCCGCACGTCGCACTCACGTCCACCATGACCATGTCCCCTTCGTTGATCCACAGTTTGTTGGGGGCCAAGCGAAACGCAGCAAACAAATCTTGGTCGCCATCGTTGTCGATGTCGGCCCATAGTAAGCCTTTGGATTCTGCGTCGGGCGTCTCGAGGTTAAGGTCAATGGGCACAAAACCGTTGTTTTCGCCGATGTAGAACTTCAAATCCCCGCTGTGGTGGCCGAAACTCAAATCGTCAATGCCATCGCCGTTGAAGTCGGCAAAGCTCACCCCTGTGCCGAGGTAGCCCGCTGTGTGATCGGTTTCCAGCCCCAACAGGCCATTGTCCACCACCAGCTGGGCATCCGTGCCTGTAGTCACGACCATTGCTGCCCAGAGCAGCATTCCTATTCGCCCATGCAAACGCATCTTCTATCCCGTCTTTCGGTCTCCTTAAGATACGAATTCGCGTGGGATTGGGCATAAAAAAAAGGGCCCGACCGAAGTCGAGCCCTTTCTTCTAAAGGAATTCAGATTATTCGCAAACCGTACCGAAGGCTCCGAGGAATACCAGGAGGTCGGCAGTGGTTACAGAACCGTCTTCGTTGATGTCCGCTGGGCATGGGTTCGACAAGTCGAATTCACATGTTCCATCGTCAACACCAGCTGCTGGGTCGTAGTTAGAAGCGTCGGCGTACGTACACCCGGTGCAATCGTCGAAGTTACACTCTTCGATTACGAGGATGTTCGCTGCTGGATCGTAGTTGCAAGCACATGCAATGTCGCAACCCTCGATGCAGTTGTTGCCACCGATGCTGATGTACTCAGGACCGTAGTTCTCACCGCCGGTAATCACACCGCCGAAGACACCTGAAATCGACCACGATGGCTCGAAGTTGAAGGTATCGTCACCTGTCGTCAAGATGTAACATCCTGCCTCCATGCAGTATACTTCCTGCAAGTATGAACCGTCGCTGTTATCTGTCGTCAACGATGTGTTGATGACCACGTTACCGTCGAGGTCTGTGACTACGATGTCGCAACCAGTCCATCCGTCGCCGAAGCTGTCTTCCATCGTGATGGTCAAGCAAGTGCCGTAGCAGCAAGAGCCGTCTTCGATGGTCGCAGTTGGGTCGTAGTCACACGCTTCAACGTCGGTACAACCGGCGCATGTTTCGTATTCACACGTACCGTTCTCATCGGTAGCATCTGGGTTGAAGTTACAAGCGAAGTCGTCCGTACATCCGCAAACAATGTCCGCACCCGCAGAGAATGGGTAGATGTCGGTTACCAGTGAACCGCTTGCACCACCTGCGAGGATTTCGTTGCCGTCGCCATCGGTTACGCTCCAAGACTGCTCACCAGACCAGATGAAGGCACCAGTGAAGGCGAACGTGTAGCAACCTGGATCCAAGCAGAGTACATCCAAACCGTATTCAGGTCCGTCGAAGTTATCCTCGTCAACCTGGTAGAATGCTTCGTCAATGTAGTTGGCAGCTTCAGAGTTGCCGTCGCCGTCGAAGATTTCGTATCCACCGGGTGAACCTGAGTTACTACCAGTCCATCCGTCACCGAATGAATCGTACATGTTCACCAAGATAGTCGTACCACCTGGGTTGTCATCACATGCACAAGAAGTGTACTCACAGATGTCGT